>PMNP01000139.1 GCA_003161755.1 Ignavibacteriota bacterium
CGCTGGCCTTTTTTGCACGATACCAGATTACCAAGTCCTTTCCCCAGACGGAGGGATCGATCACCTGTTCCGGGTTGAATGCGCCGGTGGAGATCGTGAGGGATGGCTATGGCGTGCCGTCCATTTCCGCGTCGGATGAACATGACCTTTTCTATGCCCTGGGTTTTGTCCATGCACAAGACCGGCTCTGGCAGATGGACATGGGTCGCCGGGTGGGTTCGGGCCGATTGTCAGAGCTTTTCGGGTCCGCTACCGTTCCATTTGACAAGATGTTTCGCATCCTGGGTCTCAAACGCGTGGCGGAAGAAGAAGAGCGAAGATTGTCGCCGAAAGAACACGACAGGCTTCAATGGTACGCCGACGGTGTCAATGCGTTCANNGACGCTATCCCGTGGAGTTTGATCTGCTGCGGTATGAGCCCGAGCTCTGGCAGCCCATGCACTCGCTTTTGATTGGAAGGGTAATGTTCTGGGAACTCAACCTTTCGTGGTGGACCGATTTGACTTATGGCGCGATTGCAGAACGCGTTGGTCTTGAGAAAGCACTCGATATTCTCCCATCGTATCCCGCGGATGTTCCCACTGAAGTTCCCGCGTCGGTTTGGCGTACCTACGCAATCTTGCGGCAGACATATCTGTCCACAGCACATGACTTTGCCGAGTATTCAGGCATGGTTTCTCCGGGTGGAGGGTCCAATGCCTGGGCTGTGGCCCGTTCAAAGACGGCAGGGAAAGGAGTGCTGCTCGCCAATGACACGCACTTGNNGTCTGCAGGTGCCGTCAACGTGGTATGAGGTCGACCTGAAGGCCCCAACATTCCATGCCGGCGGCATGTCTCTCCCCGGGGTTCCCGCAATTGTCGCTGGAAGGAACGACAAAATTGCTTGGGGCGTTACAAATGTTATGGCCGATGATGCGGATTTCTATGTAGAGTCAATCGACTCCGTCGACACGACAAAATACCTGTACAACGGTCGATGGGAAAGCATGACCCTGTCGAGAGAGGAAATTCCCGTCCGAGGGCAGTCTCAGCCTGTTTCCCTGACCATCCGTGCGACACGCCACGGACCTGTGGTAACGGACATTCACACTCTTCTGCAGAAAGGGTCGTCGCCGTACACGGCAAGCATGAGGTGGACAGGCCTCGAAGCTGACGATCAACTGCAGGCGTTCGACGCGATCGATCGGGCGCAGAATCCGCAGGAATTTGCTGCCGCACTTCGACAGTATCCCGGTCCGGGACAGAACTTTGTGTATGGCGATGTCGATGGCAACATCGGCTATTGGTGCGCCCTGAAGCTTCCCATTCGGGCAAAAAAGAACTCCCTATTGCCTTTGCCGGGATGGGACCCTGCAAATGACTGGAAGGGATATGTCCCGTTCGACATGCTCCCTCACATAATGAACCCCCCTCAGGGATTTATTGCAAGTGCGAACAACAAGATAGTCGACGACACGTATCCCTACCATATTTCGGATCTCTGGGAGCCGCCGTCACGAATCGAGCGCTTACACCAGACGCTGAGTCCCGACTCGGCCCGTTTCACCTCCGAGGATTTTCAGAACCTTCAATCTGACAAGTATTCATTCCACGCGCGGGAGATCCTGCCGTATGTGCTGAATGCTTTTAGGGATAGCTCGCTGGGTCTTCCTGCAGAAGATTTGATCTTTGAATATCTTCGAAACTGGAATTTCGTCTTTTCACGCGAAGACATCGCCACAACCATTTATCAAAAGTTCTTTCTTCGTTTGGTGCACAATATTTTCGCCGATGAAATGGGCGAGGATCTCTATCATGACTGGGTATTGCTGACCAATGTACCCATCAGAGTGACGACGCGGCTCTTGAAGGACAGCACGTCAGCATGGTTCGACGACATCCATACGGACTCAGTGGAAACCCGGGACGACATTATTCGCAAGAGTCTTCGCGAAGCGGTCAGCTCGCTCGAGGGAGAGTTCGGGGTCGATACGAAACTCTGGCGTTGGGGTGACATGCACACGGTGACGCTGCGCCATCCCTTCGGCCTGCAAAAGCCGCTCGACAAAGTGTTCAATCTTGGTCCTTATCCTTATGGCGGAGGGGCGACAACGCTGACCAGCGGCGAATTCGATTTCAATGATCCATTTGCCGTAACTGTCGGCCCATCATACCGACAAATCTTTGACATGGGGAACGGGGAAATCCGTTCGGTCATACCGACGGGAGAGTCAGGTCAGGTGTTTCATGGGCATTATCACGACCAGACCCAACTTTGGCTGAACGGAGTGAACCGGGTGCATTATTGGAACGAAGTCAAGGGGACAACTTTACGATTGGAACCATCCCGATGAAATTCTCCTCAACTCTTCTCGATCGCCTTGCCAATGCGGAAGCAGTGGTTGCCTTTACGGGTGCAGGTGCTTCGGCAGAAAGCGGTGTGCCGACATTTCGCGGACCTGACGGCATATGGGCGAAATTCAAACCGGAAGAACTGGCAAGCATGGACGCATTCATGCGGAACCCGGAACTCGTGTGGGAATGGTACAACCACCGGCGTACGGTGATGAGCAAAGTCCGGCCGAATGAAGGCCATTTTGCCCTGGCGCGGATGGAGTCCCTCTTTCCCCGGTTTACCCTGGTAACACAGAATGTTGACAATCTTCACCGGAGGGCGGGAAGTCGACGCGTCCATGAATTGCACGGCAACATTGAACGCAGCTACTGTGTGACCTGCCGGAAGCCGTTCACTGAGGTCTCTGTTCCGGAGCAAGGGACTATTCCCCGATGTGAATGCGGCGGGGCTGTGCGTCCCGATGTCGTCTGGTTTGGAGAAGTGTTGCCGGAAGAAGTCTGGCAATCTTCTGTTGAAGCTGCCGAGCGTTCAGAAGTGTTCTTTTCCATCGGCACTTCGGCAGTGGTCTATCCGGCCGCCTCGCTCCCAACGATTGCCCGAAGAGGAGGAGCGTACGTAGTGGAAATCAATCCGGAAACAACCCCACTGACGCCACGGGTCGACGAATTCCTTTCTGGACTCTCCGGTGTGGTCCTTCCGGCGTTGGTCGCCCGGATCGTTGGTGCTCGATCTCTTGTCGCCCGTCTCTAAGAAACACCTCCGTTCCACCAACCATGGCACACGAATGTCCTCGTCTATTTCAGGCAAAACCAAGATTGTCTGCACTCTGGGTCCGGCGACTTCAGACGTCGATACGCTGCTTCGCCTGATTGCAGCGGGGATGGATGTTGCCCGGTTGAATTTCTCCCACGGGACCCATGAAGACCACGGCAGGGCGATTGCCAATGTCCGCGAAGCTGTCCGTCGATCGGGGAAGACTGTAGGAATTCTGCAAGACCTGCAGGGACCGAAGATCCGCATCGGAAGTTTGACCCAGCCATTTGTGGATCTCTCTCCTGGCAGCGAGATCATCATTACGACGNNGACGACAGAGGAAATTCCCGGCACAGCGGCAAAAGTGTCGACGTCGTTCAAAAATCTGCCAAAAGACGTTTCGCCAGGAGACTCCATACTTCTGGACGATGGGCGGCTCCGCCTTACCGTTAAGCAAGTTCGTGGCACGGAGGTGAGCTGTACCGTTGTGGTCGGCGGCCGTTTGACTTCGCACAAGGGAATCAATCTCCCCGGCGTGCCGGTCAGCGCCCCTTCGTTGACCGAGAAGGATATTCAGGATCTTGCGTTTGGACTTGCCAACGATGTGGACTACGTGGCGTTGTCCTTTGTGAGGACGGCCGAGGATATCCGTCGACTGCGGCAGGAGATTGCGCAACTGCCNNTGTCGCGAAGATCGAGAAACCGCAGGCTGTCGAAGATCTTGATGCAATTGTTGCGGAGGCGGATGGTGTGATGGTTGCGCGGGGAGATTTGGGAGTCGAACTTCCCCCGGAAGACGTCCCAATGCTTCAGAAGTTCATTATCCGGAAATGTAACGAGGCAGGGAAATTCGTGATCGTCGCGACACAAATGCTCGAATCGATGATCAACAATCCGATCCCCACGCGTGCAGAAACGAGCGATGTGGCCAACGCTGTGGTGGATGGCTGCGATGCGGTGATGTTGAGCGGTGAAACCTCTGTGGGACACTACCCTGTGGAAGCGGTGGAGATCATGAACCGCATNNTGGTCGAGGGCCAGCATGACGCACTTGGCCGTGCAGCATGCATTCTTGCTGAACAAATGAGCGCAGCGGCGATCGTGACAGTGACACACTCAGGGGAAACTGCCCGGGTTCTCGCCCGCTATCGTCCCGATCCTCCCATTATTGCACTTACAGTAAGTCCAAAACCGCTTCAAATGCTGACGCTTGTCTGGGGCATCCGGGGAATGGTGATGGAAGGACTTGGCGCAGATTCTGATGAGGCGTTACGGAAAATCAGAGAGCGTCTTGTGCAGGCACAGATGGTCCGAAAAGGAGACTTTGTGGTCTTGCTCGCCGGGCAACCATTATTCGAACAAGGATCAACCAACTTCATCAAGGTGGAAAAAATCGTCTAAGCACATTCCCGTGTGTGCCCGGTCGTGACCATCATTCGCTCTGCAGCTAGGCCTCTACCACATCGAATACGCGGTCGAGCATGGAGATGTGAATCAGGCTGCTGACTTTTTTGTGGACATTGACGAGCCGGACCGCGCCTCCGTGTTCCTTCATCTTCCGATCTGCAATGAGCAGGGCACTCAACCCGCTGCTATCACAAAACTCCACACCCTTCAGGTCCACCACCAGCAGTTCGATTTTGGTTTTGCACAGGATCAGGAATTCCGCTTTGAGCTCGGAGGCAATGCTGGAATCAAGCTTACGCTCCTTGAGCGTCAATGTGACGATGTTTGCGTTTTTCTGAATTTCGAACTTCATGTGATTTCTCCTCTCTCAGAACATTGCCAGGCAGGCGGTCAGCCGTTCATAAATCTGATGCCTTCCCCCGACGGGAGGAAGACGGAGCACGAAATTATAAAAGAGTTCGGACCGATCACTGGCAAAGCCGNNGATGCGGATTTTGGCTTTGCTTTCCCTACAAATATACCCTGAGGGAAGCACGAAATCAAGATTCAGATCAATGGCCAGATCGTATTCACTTCTTGGCATGCGCTGCATCATTCCCGGCTTCGGAATGAAAAACGGGGAGATATCCGATTCCTCGATGCGGATAAACTTTCCCTGGGGAAGGAGATGCATCAGTTCCACGCTATGCATGGGAGTGATCACTGTGATATGCCGTTCCTGGAGTCTCTGTCGCATGAGGTTTAGCAAAGGTGTAACAGGAGCAGTGTCCACGCTTCGGAATGGCATAATGAGCAGTGCGTGACGGGCATTTGAGAGGGAACGTGAGAAGGATACAACCTCATCCTGGCGTGAGCGAAAGTGCACCCGTGAGATGATGATGCCTACTGTTTTACGGATCGATTCGAGCATGGGAAGAAGCCGCTAGTGGGAGAAGGAGATGGTCTTCATGCATCTGGAAGTCCGGCACTGGATGAAATCATTTCCATGAATTCATGTTCCGAAAGGATGGGCACACCGGCAGCCCGGGCTTTCTCAAGTTTCGAACCGGCATCACTGCCGGCAATCACATACCGGGTGTTTTTGGTCACTGTTGAAGACACGGTGCCGCCAAGTGACTCGATCCNNCGCGCGTATAATGTTCCAACGTTCCCGTCAGCACGAATGTTTTCCCGGACAATGCGCCATCCTGTTGACCGGATGATCGCGACAGTTGAATCCCCGCGTTTTTCAGGCGCCGGACAATCTCCCTATTGTGGTGATCGCTGAAAAAATGAGCGATGCTTTCGGCAATCCGCGGCCCTATGGCAGGCGTCGATTGGAGTTCGACCGATGGCACAGTTGCAAGCGCATCAATGGATGGATAGCAATCACTGAGAATACGCGCAATTCCCGCCCCGACATGGCGAATGCCGAGGGCAAACAGGACGCGATGGTATGGCTGTTGCTTGCTCCGTTCGAGTCCTGCCAGAAGGTTTTGCGTGCTCTTCTCACCCCATCGGTCAAGCGCAACGAGCGCATCACGGCTGCGGGGTAAATCATAAAGATCAGCAATGTTGCGCACCAGGGAATGGTCGACCAGTTGTTCCACGGCGGCTTCCCCCAGCCCTTCGATATCCATCGCACCACGGTGGGCAAAATGCTCAATCCTGCCTTTTACCTGGGCGGGGCAATTTGCATTCTCACAATAGTAGTTCGCTTCCCCTTCTGATCGATAGATTCTCGACCCGCAGGCAGGACACGTTTCAGGCATGATGAACGCAGGCAAATCCTCCGGACTTCCCTCAGCAACGCGTGCAGAGATCTTGGGAATCACATCACCGCCTTTTTCCACTATGACGGTATCGCCGATCCTCAGCCCGAGTTCCTGAATATATCCCTCGTTGTGAAGCGTCGCACGCGATACCATGCTCCCACCCACAAGGATCGGCTCCAGTTCAGCCACGGGGGTAATCGTTCCGATTCGTCCCACCTGCAACGTGATTCCCTTGAGTGTGGTGACGGCCTTCCGCGCGGAAAACTTGAATGCTATAGCCCACTTCGGGCTTTTGGCGATTGTTCCGAGGATTTCCTGTTGACGGAGAGAATCCACTTTGATCACCACGCCGTCGATGTCATAAGGCAGAGATTCGCGCGCATCCTCCCAATGCTTCCAAAATGCAATGACTTCGTCGATGTCCCTGCATCGGCGNNGGACGTTCCCGTGGAAGAAACAAACCATACGCAAAGAAATGCATTGGTCGACGGGAGACCGCCCGCGGGTCCTGGAGCTTCAGGGTCCCTGCAGTGGCGTTTCGCGGATTCATGAACGTCCGCTCTCCCTCGGCGCTTCTGGATGCATTGATTGCAGCGAAATCGTTCCGCATCATGAACGCTTCACCCCGGACATTGACGATAGTGTGCGTCCTGTCCTGGACCCTGAGGCGCAAGGGAAGCGACCTGATCGTATTTATATTGGCAGTGATGTCATCACCAACCACGCCATCGCCCCGGGTGGCTCCCTGGATCAATACGCCGTCTCTGTATGTAAGTGCGAGTGCCACACCATCGAACTTTAACTCCGCGAAATACGATGGCTCCTGTCCTTCAAGGTTCTTCCGTACCCGATTGTCGAACTCCCGTATCTCCTCTTCGGAGTACGAGTTCGCAAGGCTCAACATCGGAGGGTCGTGAGTCACCGACGGAAACTCCTTTGCGGGAGTTCCTCCCACGCGTTGCGAGGGTGAGTCAGGGGAAATGAGTTTGGGAAACTGCGACTCAAGATCCATCAACTCACGCATGAGGCGATCATACGCTTCATCCGTGATGGATGGCTCGGCGAGAACGTAATACCGGTAATCATGCTCCTGCAGCTCTTTCCGGAGAGCATCGAGACGCCTTATGACATTGTCAGATTGAGTCATTGTCGGATCGGAGCACCGGATTACCGCGTTCGCTGGAGGCACACGCATTGCACACCGAGAGAGGCGGGGAGGCGTGTGTTGTGGCCCTCTGATTTACCGGAAGAGCGAATCCGGGATTGTTGCGCCTGCGGCGTTGACCTCTATTCCCTGAGCGAGACGACCCGGTTTGCCCAGAGTTCCCAGCGAGCGGCCGTTTAACGCCAAGGTGACAGCCCCCGCATTTCCAGAGGTGACACGAAATCGGTTCTTGGCATAGAGGATAAGAGTGGTATCCGCGCGGTACACGCGTCCCTGGACCAGCCGATAATCCTGTCTGTCGATGGTGACCTTAAGCCAAACCGGACCAGATGTTGTGATTCTCAGGGTCAGGCTATCTCCGAGCGGGCGTTGCAATGCTGCCGCCGGCTTTACAGTATTGGTGGCAACGGATCGTGAGGATTCCGGGGCTGCCCGTAGTTCGTTTTCCTTGACGACATCCTGGAATTGCATCTGTTGCACAGCGGGCTGGTCGTGGCCGAGAATGTTCCAGAGGACCACGATGGCAACGCCGACGCACACTGCGATTGTCGCAATCAGCGCATAATGATTGCTCATTCCGTCACCCGGCGAGCGCTGCCCCGGTCGATCTGTTGAAGGTTCAGATGCAGAGTGTTTGGGCGAAGTCGCGCCCACAGGGGAAGGTAAGGGCGGAACGCGCTGGTCTGAATGATCCACTGATTCGAGGTCAAGTTTCCGCATGATGGAGAGCGGTTCTATTNNGATAAAGGCACGCACGTATGCGGCTGGCAAAACATCGGTCCTTCCCTGCTCGATGGCCCGCAGGAATTCGACATTGATGAGTGTCGCGTCAGCAATATCGGTCAGCGTCAGACGACGTTGTTCCCGGGCTTCTCGCAGTACTTCTCCTACCGTTGCCATGGGCATCCTGCTTAGGGGGATACTCTCTGAACTTTCCGACTGCTTTGCTTTTCGCGCTACTATTCTCTGGAGCGGGACGGATCGGGGGAAAGCGATGTGGATGGTTGGCGTCCACTCTCCTGGTCGTCGAGCGCTCGACGAACGGTAATCGCGAGCAATTCAAGCTGAAACGGCTTTTGCACCAGCCCGTTGATGCCGCCGACAAAATCCGTCATTTCCAGGTTCCCCCTGCCGTAGCCAGTGACAATGACTATGCGGACCGCCGGATTAATGCCTCGAAACTCCCGAAACGCGTCCTTGCCGCTCAGGACGGGCATATTGATATCGAGAAGGATGAGGTCAATCGAATCCTGCTGGGTGCGGTAAAACTCCACGCCGGCACGTCCATCATGTTCAACGTACACAGTGTAGCCGAGTCCGCTGAGCATATCGCGCATAATCTCCGAAACACCTTCCTCATCGTCAATAACGAGTAGTGTCTCGGTTCCCTTTGGAATCCGAGCTATGGACGTTGAATGATCCTTTTTTCCCGGCACGCGAGGAAAATACAGCGTTATGGATGTCCCACACCCCGGTTCACTTTCGAGGTTGATGGATCCTCCGTGATTCTGTACCACCCCATACACGACGGACAGGCCGCTNNTTGGTGGAAAAGAACGGCTCGAACACTCTCGCCTGAACACTTCGGGGAATTCCCACGCCGGAATCGGTGATTCTCACGCTGACGCACGGACCCGGCTTCACAGAGGAAAACTCGTTGATGACGCTGGCGTCAATATGCAGAGCGTCTGATGCAATGCGGATCCTGCCTCCGTCGGGCATGGCATCTCTGGCGTTGATCATGACATTCAGCAGGGCTTGCTGGAGCTGTCCTTCGTCTCCGATAACATTGACAGGATCCTTGGTGAGCGACGTTTCGAGCTCTATGTTCTTCGCTACGCTGCGTTGGAACAGGAGCAGAGTCCCCTGAATCAACTCGTTCATATCAAGGATATTGTCTTGCCGTTCTGTTTTTCGCGCGAACGTCAGAAGCTG
>PMNP01000085.1 GCA_003161755.1 Ignavibacteriota bacterium
TTCTTCCATTCATCATCGGTCTTCATCACCTTCTCCTTCATACGATAGGCTCCCGCAGATGCATCAAACACCCGAACGAACGTCGATTCATTTTTCGGATCGAAATGAACTCCAACTGCGGTTCCTTGCGATATGTTGACTAAAGCCCAACCGGCCAGCAGCGCACCAGCCATTCCCAAAACAATCCTTTTCCATTTCACGCGGCAGCTCCCATTCACCTCATGAATAAAACACCGTCAGGATGCCTGCGGTTCTCCCTTAATGCCAAGAACGTCCTTCGCAATTTCTCAAGGGAGCAATTTAAATGTAATGATCGTGAGGAATTTTTGGGATAGTGAATACGAGAGAGAGACGGCAGAGAACAGGAGGAAGCAGAGGAGAAGATTTCCGGCAAAGTCAACAGAACCGTTTTGCCAAAAAATCACTTACGTTGAACGTGATTTTGGGCATCACGGGAATAGGAAGAATGGTCTTCGGAACCTCATCGGTCAGGTGCACTAATTGTACAGATAACTCTTGTCAGGCTTCTTTCCGCCAAGGACCTCTTCCAAGGCATCAGCAGGATTAACGCTCGAGAACGCCACCGACATGATGGCAGGGAGATGATCGTCAAAGACGCTTGCATTGATATTCATGGCGAACTCCAATGCTTCAATGCCGTCCTTGTCTTCTGGAGAGAACACTGTGGTCCGAAGGAACACTTCTCCGTCATCAAACTCCATGGAAAAGCTACCATAGGAGAGTCGGCAATTCGCCCGTACGCAATACTCGGCCACACGGGTCCGGGCGGGTTCGGNNCTTCATCGACATCCAATAACGTCGTCCATGATCCGTTGTTGCCGCTGATCGTATATCTGATGAACCCCGCTTCTTCAGAAAGATCGAACTTCCATTCATGCACTCTCAGATATTCAATAACCCGATTTTGTAGCATCCCCATAGGGTCAGGTCCTTTCACTTCGCGGCGGGTCTTCCCATCCACATCCCTGCAGAAAGAAGCGACCCCACCTTCAAGGCTTCTTTAAGAACTTCGGGATAGGAACTGTTACCAGTGTACGATATTCGGAACTCACCCGCAAATCCCAGGGCGCTGCAATCAGTGCCGTGGCGCACAGAGAAGGGTCACACTCCTATACTCTGTCCCACTGGCGGACATCGCCCTTGAACATCCGCGCGAGGTGAGGATGACATGTAAGAATAATCATCTGACGATCGTTGGCAAATGCTTCCATGCACTCCGCGGTTGCGTCTTGCCGTTCAGGATCCATATTGACCAGCGGATCATCCATCAGCACAAACCCGTCACCTTCAGGCAAAGCATGTTCCGCCATTGCGAGTCGGACTGCCAATGCAAGCACATCACTCGTGCCCTGCGAAATAATGTTCAACGGCAGTGACCGACCAGCCCTCCTGATGTTGACAGGCACCATTCCTTCCATCCCTACCCCCTCGTACCGACCTTGCGTGACACGTTGTATGTACTTCTCCAGAGTCCCATGAAGCGGCTTGGTCGTGTCAGCATCGAGCAATGCCAGAAAACGCCTGATCTCTGCGACGATGATCTCATAGGCCTTCCCATGAGCTTTGGCGCTTTCAAACCCGACTGTGCATCGTTGGAATTCCTCGCGCAACTCATCACGCGACTTCTCGGGCTCGGACTTTTCCCATCGTGCCCGTTCGAGACTTACTGATTCCAATTCTCTTTTGACTGTTTCGCGGGAATCCTTCCTCTGTTCATAGGCTGATACAAATGCCGCAGCGTTTTCGAATTCCTCCGGAATCGGCTTCAGCGCCATGAGCTGTTGCGCGTTGTGCTTTTCTTCCCCCTTCTTCGTGGCAAAGTAGTNNTGGCAAAGAGATCCAGGATCTGCGCCGTTCCGCCATATTCCCGGAGCCACGCCTCACATTGTCCCCTGAGATTCTTCTCCTCCGCGCTTCTTTCTGTCCCCTCCTTATACACGAGTTCCTTTTCCTGGGTTATTGCCTCAGGTGTCCGTCCCGCAGAAACAGGGGGAAGATTCTCGATCCGTTTGACGAACGATTCGAATGGTTCATTTTTGGTCAGCGCATTCAACGAGGCTTGCGCGCGATCGACGCACCCGGCCTGGGTGTCATATGATTTTCTGAGGAGCGATGCTTCCTCAGACGACAACACGCCCATACGGTTCCGCAATTCATCAATGCGGCGTTGCCACTTGTCGTGCTCCGTACGCAAATCGATTGATCCGTCATCAGCCTGCTTTACGATCACCTTCCAATCGCCCTGTTCGATTTGAACAAACCCGCGCATCTTTGCCGAATACGGCTCATTCTCCTTTGAGGAGATCGTCCGGGTGCCATCGCTATCTGTCACCTTTGCCACAAACGTGGACCCCGACTCAACGTTGACATTGAACTGTCTTACCGCGAGACGGATCTCAGTGTTCTTGAGGGACACTTCAGCCTCCCTAAGAGCCCGGATATCATCCTCGCTGATGGCGTGAAAACCCTTGAGCTTCTCCTGCTCCTCGACGAGTTTTGCGTGAACGGCGATGACCCGGCTGCAGGTTTCTCGAAGAATTGCCTGCTGACGGAATTCCACCGCATCAACATATTCACGATCGAGTGATTTGTATTTCGCTCGAAGGGCGCCAATCTCTCGTCCCAATGTGTCAAGCCTTGCCTCATGCCGCGGCCACTGCTCTACCACCTTCTGAAGCGCGCCAGATTCCTTCTGATTGTTCTCCAGCAGTCTGGTGAGTTCGATCCGTTTGCGGGCGTCCTCGACCAACGCGCTGTTGTGAACAATGAATTCTTCCAGCACTCTCCATGACTGTTCGAGCTTCGCCATTCGTCCGGCATAGTCGTCAACTTTGCGTTCGTAGTCTTCCGCCTGTTGGTATGCGCGCTCAGACTCCCGCAGGGCATAATACGCTTTCAGAATTATTCCCGCCCCCTGTTTCCACGGACGATCAATGTCTCTCCCTCCTTCCGGTCGCATTGCTGCACGGTCCCAACGGCTGAACGATTCGGCTTCCCGGCTGCCGGCAATCTGCTTCAGTTTGTCGGGGGAAACGCCATCTGAGTGGAATACTGATCGCCGAAGAAGATCCGCAAGCTGCGACGTCGTTTCCACNNGCGTTCATCGTCCCGGACAAATGCGTCTGCGTCGTCGAAAGGATATTGTCGTATGTGCCTTCGGTAAAATGGATGAGCGCTCTCATCCGATGATCAACCTGATCCGGGTCGGTCAATTCTCCGCCCCCGACGAGGCTGAGCCGTGACGACGACCCCTTTCCATCGGTCCAGCATTTGTCGAGAACATACGCCTCGTTTCCAACTCTGAACTTGAGAGAGACACGCAACGTGTCTCCTCCCGCAATTGGCAAGTGCGCCTGCAATTCGTTCCTGAACCTGACGGGGGTGAGTTTTGTCGATAGGAACAGCCCCTTGCGCAAGGCGGTGACCAGCGTGCTTTTTCCTGCCTCGTTGGGCCCAAGTACAACATTGAGTCCTGAAGAAAAGGAGATCGCAAGGTCAGCGATCCCGCCAAAAGGATGTAGTCGGATCTCGTCGAGGATCATTGGCGGGCCTCGATGAGCAGATCATACGCTAGCTGAAGAGCGAGGTCACCGTTGGGCATGCTGCAGAGCGAACTCAGGAGAAGATGCGGGAGGGAGCCTTGAGGAAATTGGCGATCGACAAATTCCTGATCGATATTCAACGCGACAAGGTCATCGGAGGC
>PMNP01000104.1 GCA_003161755.1 Ignavibacteriota bacterium
AGAATCCGCAACCTTGCCTCACCAGGCACCGAGTTCCTGAGCGCGGCTGCAGGTGGAGTGATTATTTGGTACGGAGGGATGCAGGTGCTTTCGCATGACGCGATGAAGGCAAGCGAATTTCTCGGTTTTCTCTTTGCCATTTTTCAACTCATGCCTCCAATCAAAGAGCTGAGCACGGTCAATAATCGGTTCCAGGAAGCAACGGCCGCGGGAAAACGTGTGTTTGAGATCCTCGACACTGAACCGAATATCAAGAACTGTCAATCCCCAAGAGTGATGGATGACTTTAGATCGGACATTGTGTTTCGTGATGTCAGCTTCAGATATCAAGAAGGGGATACCGTACTTTCTGGTGTAAACTTGAAAATCCGGAAAGGTGAGGTTGTGGCAATCGTTGGGCCGAGCGGTGCTGGCAAGTCGACCCTGGTGGATCTGGTCCCGCGGTTTTACGATCCAACTTCNNACGCAGGAGACGATCCTGTTTAATGACACGGTCCGCAACAACATTGCCTACGGTCTCGACGATGCTCCCATCGAGGGGGTCATTTCGGCCGCGAAGGCCGCAAATGCGCATAATTTTATCGTCGACATGCCCTCGGGATATGATTCGCTTATTGGTGAGCGGGGAGTGAAACTGTCGGGAGGTGAGCGGCAGCGCCTTTCCCTCGCAAGGGCAATTCTCAAGAATCCCCCCATCCTCATCCTTGACGAGGCAACGTCGGCGCTGGATACGGAATCGGAAATCCTTGTTCAGGAGGCGAAGCAACGGTTGATGGCAGGGAGAACCTCGATTGTCATAGCACACAGGCTTTCCACTGTGCAGCATGCCGACCGGATTATTGTTATCGAGTCCGGCAGCATTGTAGAACGAGGCAAGCATGACGAACTGCTTGCAATCGAGAACGGCCTTTACCGCAAATTGCATGGTCTGCAATTCCGGCCTTAGACGTTTAGCATTGGTTTTGCCCGTTTCCGAGATCGGTAGATGTTTTATTATTCTGTGAATTCCGGGATTGCCGCGATACGATGAAAAACTCTCTCCATGAAATATTGTCGAACCGAGACGGGCTGGGGCGGAGCGCCCGATCGGTGATGTTCGGCGCAATGTACTGTTTTGTGGCGTCGATGTTCTTTTCCATCGCGGTGAATTCGATCAGCCTCTCCCTTATGGGGATTGGGTTTCTTCTGTTGGTGATTCTTGATCCGGCAAACAAGGTGACGCGTACTCCCCTCGACTGGTTCTTTGCGGCGTATGTTGTTGTGGAACTGCTCACGATGACTTTTTCGTATAAGCCTCTCCAGGCGTTTGAGTTCTCCAAGAGATTGCTGCTTATCGGAATCGTGTATTGGTTCGCCACATGGATTGTGATGAGGAGTCAGGCAAAAACCGTTATGGTTGTCCTGATCGGCTCNNCTGGGATCTTCCAATTCTACATGACCACGTCGGAACTGTTGATGCTTGCCGGTCTTATCGCGCTCCCATTCGCCGTTCATCCTGGTACGCCAAGGTCCGTACGGTGGGCGGTGAGCATAGCGTTGATTCCAATATTGTTTGCGCTGTATGCAACGGTGACCAAGGGTGCGTATCTTGCGTTTGCTGCGGGAGTGATCTTTATCGCTGCAGTGAGGAATTGGAAACTCGTGGTGCCTCTGGCAGCAGTCATTGTAGTTATTCTCGTGTTTGCTCCGCCGTATGTTCAGAATCGTCTTGAAGGGATTGTCGACATCCACCACCCCGAAAATGCCAGCAGGCTCGCGCTGTGGAAAACGGGCCTTCGGATCTTTGCTGCGCATCCGATTACGGGCGTGGGAGATGCGGATTTGCACGATATCTATGTGCAGTATATGGATCCCGGCGATCCCACGGAGTATGGCCACCTTCACAATGTGGCAATGCAGTTTTTGGTGACTCTTGGACTTCCGGGATTTATGGTCGTCCTTGCAATGTTTGTGCAGATCTTCAGAACGGAGTGGCGGATCTATCGGCGCGTAAGCGGAGATTGGCTGGGAGGGTCTATCGCACTGGGCGGACTTGCTGCCTTTGTCGGACTGCACGTTGCAGGACTTACCGAGTGGACGTTTGGTGATCAGGAACTGGCAGTTCTCTTCTGGACCACTGTGGGAATGACCCTTGCCGTGGGAAGCATGCCTGGCTCAGGGGCACAGGAGACGTCATGGCCAGTCTGACAATCATAACCCTGACACTCAACGAGGAGAAGAATATCGGCTCCTGCCTTGAAGGGGTTCGATGGGCCGATCAGATTATTGTCGTGGATTCGTGCAGCACGGACCAGACGGTGGCGATCGCGGAAAAGCTCAGTGCCGAAGTCTTCAAGAAGCCATGGGAAGGATACGGTCAGGCCAAAAACTTTGCGCTGGAACATGCGCGGGGTGATTGGGTGTTATGGCTCGATGCCGACGAGCGGGTGACGCGCGAACTCGCCGCCGAGATCCGGGGGATCATCAGTCGTCCTTCTCACGAAGCGGTCGCGTACGATGTTGCCCGGCGCGCCTACTTTCTCGGCAAATGGATCAAACACTGTGGCTGGTATCCGGGAAGAGTCGTGAGACTATTCCGGAGAGATTCGGCTCGGTTCAGCGAAGCCCGCGTCCACGAACAGCTGCTCGTCGAAGGAACTGTTGGACATCTCAAGAACGATTTGATTCACTACACCGACAATGATCTTGTGCATTACTTCTCCAAGTTCAACAGGTACACCTCCCTGGCAGCGGAAGAGATGCTTGCAGCGGGAAAACGGGCAGGAATATTCGATCTCCTTCTCCGACCGCCATTCATGTTCATCAAAACCTATGTGTTGCGTCTCGGTGTTTTGGATGGAATCCATGGGTTCATTTTGTCCGCCGTATCGTCGGCATACGTGTTTGTGAAATATGCAAAGCTCTGGGAAATCTCCCGTCCATCAAAGTAAAGGGCAATCGTTATGGACAAGAACGAAAAGCACCAGATTCTCTTTACGCACCTCGTCCTTTCACTTCATGCTGCCACCATGCAGCAGCTTGGGAAAGTGAAACACCCTGTGAGTGGCGCAATCGAACGTGACCTGGCCGGAGCGCAAGGATCGATTGACATGCTGGAAATGATCAAAGAAAAGACCCAGGGGAATCTGGCGGACGGCGAAAAGCGGTTTGTCGATCAGGTTCTCCAGGAACTTCGCCTGAATTATGTTGACGAGGTCAACAAGGAGCAGGTTCCGCCAGCTCCATCAGATGCAGCCAAGCAGGCATCCGGCGAATCGGGACAGTCATGAAATTCGGCATCGTAGGAAATCTCGCAAAGCCGGGACTTCGAAGAGCGGTGTCGATGCTTGTGAAACAACTCGATCACGCGAAGGCGCAGTACGTGATTGAAAAGGGGATTGTCGAACTCCTGGCGGGTGTTGACGAAGGGGTGAGTGCGGCCCATGTGCGCGACAGAAGCACATGCTTTGCCGAAGCGGACATCCTGGTGGCGCTGGGCGGTGATGGAACGATTCTAGCAACGGCGAGGGAAGCGGGGGATCGCGCCACTCCCATCCTGGGGGTCAATCTGGGGAAACTCGGGTTCCTTGCGGAAGTTGTTCCCGATGAAATGCGCGAGGCGATAGCAGACATCCTTGCCGACAAGTTTCTGGTTGATGAGCGTCAAGTGCTCGAAGCGACATCGCCCAACTCACCCGGCCGCGTGTTCCACGCGGTCAATGACATCGTGGTGGACAAATCGCGGTCGTCGCGCGTCATCGATGTGGAGGCTCACATTGACGGTCACTATGCGGTGACGTTTCGAGGGGATGGACTTATTATTTCCACCCCGACGGGTTCCACTGCGTACGCATTATCGAATGGTGGTCCGATCGTCACGCCGGGGAGTCGAGTGCTGGGCATTACACCAATTTCTCCGCATACACTTTCCGGGCGTCCTCTCGTTGTTCCCGATACAAGCATCATTCGGGTGATCGTTCACGCCGACAGCAACGAGATTCTGGTCTCGGCCGATGGCCAGATCGAGGCTTTGCTCAAACCCCCTGTGGAAGTCAACATCCGGAAGGCGGACTATCACATCAGACTTGTCAAGCGGGCAGGGCGGACATATTTTGATGTGCTTCGGGCGAAGCTGCACTGGGGACGCAATCCGAGAAGCAGATAGAATGCCGGAACGCTCGGAGATTGGGAGACGTTGAGAGTGAGCAGACTAAGAGAATGGTATTCCCTTAGTCCCCTCGTCTCCAAGTCTCCACCTTCTCCCTGGCACTTATTCAATTGTTCTTCGCTCCTTCCACGATCCACGTTCGAATCCCATTGATCTGATTATCATTCAGCTTGTTTGTTGTGGGAGGCATGCGGTTGCCGCTTGTGCCCTGAATGCGCAGCACAAGCGTGCTCTGATCGGGCTTCCCGATAATCACGATTCCGGGAAGCTCAAACATGAGATTGTCATAAGACGTGAGNNCTATGGGGAAGATAACGTTTGACGGACTATCACCCAATGCCAGTCCGGGATTATCGTCTTTGCACCCGCCCAGCAGAACCAACGCCACTACTGCAGCCTCCCATCGCCCTCTCATGCAGCGTTCACCTCCATTGCAGACTGGTGGTTGAGATACAACATCCCGTGAAGAAATGCCGCCACCAGATAGACATAAAACAGTGATACAAGAACACCGATGATGAATGCAATTACCCCGATGCCCGCAATCGATTCTACGCCAACGGCAAGGAGTGCGACCACGGTTGTGCTTTCCCAATTCATCTTGAACAACCGGAGGATTGTAGAGACATCAAGCGCATCGGCAATGCTTTCGCGTGCTGCATAGCGATACGAAATAATCGGCGTCAAAAGCATCAGGAGTATCGAATACGGGATCGCAAGAATAACATATCCAAAGAGATAGATCGAGGCGATGATCGCCGGGGTGTTCCCTTCGCTTCCCGTCGCGGCGAGCAGAAGGAATCCGAGGAGAGGA
>PMNP01000141.1 GCA_003161755.1 Ignavibacteriota bacterium
TCGTTGTTCGTCCCGTAGGTGATATCGCAATTGTATTCTTTGCGTCGCTGGAAGGAATCCATGGACGACTGTATGCATCCGACCGTGAGACCGAGGTACTCGAACACCTGTCCCATCCAGACGCTATCACGTTTTGCGAGATAATCGTTCACCGTAACCAGATGAACTCCGCGGCCAGGCAGCGCATTCAAATACATGGGCATGGTCGCCACCAATGTCTTCCCTTCACCTGTCGCCATTTCGGCGATTTTCCCCTGGTGAAGGACCATGCCACCAATCAGCTGGACATCAAACGGCACCATATCCCAGATCACCGGATTGCCAAGCAAGTCGAACTTCGTCCCGACAAGGCGTCGGCAGGCTTCCTTCACGAGAGCAAAGGCCTCGGANNGGGAAGCAATTCTTCGAGTGCGTCGGCAGTAAGCTCATTCCGCTCCTTTTCGAGGGCGTCCAATTGTTCAATCAACGGTTCTTTCGTTGCAAAATCATCATCCTTCTTCAATTGCTCCCTGAGTTCCGCAATCTTCTCTTCGGTTTCCTTTATCGCTTCCTGCACTCGAGCTCGGAATTCGACAGTTTTTCCTCTCAATTCCTCTTCGGTGAGCTTCTGGTACTCGTCAAAATACGCGTTGATCTCCTCCACAACCGGTGCGAGGAGCCGGACATCTTTTTCGTGTTTGCCCCCAAAAAGCCTCTTTAAGAGCCCAATCATCATTCACCTGTTGCGACCGATTGAATATTTCATGCAATATAGGGAGATTCACGTTGGCAAGCAACTTGCCCAAAAACAGGAAAAATCAGGCTCGGACCGAACAATGACCCCGATTCCACCGAAAAGAACAGGAGTAGCTGCCGGTTCTTGCTCCACCTGGCTTCTCGTCGTCGTGGCACTGTGCTTTGCCGGATGCGGATCTTCCCAGCGGCTGGTGCGTAATGACCAAGCGGTAAGAGCGCTTCATTACCGGGCATTGACCGAGAAGATCGCTTCGCTTCTTCCCGATTCACTTTTCCCGCCTGCCAGAGTAGCAGTGAAAATCATTTCGTTGAAGGATACCGCGTTGATTTTTGATCGCAATGCGCAGTACCTCTTTACGCCTGCCTCGAATGAAAAACTCTTCAGCTCGGCCACGGCTCTTGCATTCCTCGGACCGCAATATCGTTTGGAGAGTTCCGTTGCATTTGACGCGTACTCCCGAAGGATCTACATCCGAGGAGGCGGAGATCCGCTTCTCTCCGACGCTGATTTGGATTCTCTTGCGCGATCCCTTCGACCAGCAGTTTCCGGAACCAATCCGTGGACAGTCGTCGGGGATGCATCGAGATTCGACTCGCTCTATTGGGGAAAAGGATGGATGTGGGATGATCAAGGGGATGCAACCGGCATGGCGGTATCGGCACTTTCGGCTGACGGCAACTTCGTCGAGGTCGTTGTGCGCGGAGGAGAAACAATCGGCATACCTGCGATGGTTTCAGTATCACCACCCACCAGCTACGTGACAACGGAGAATCACGCGGTGGTGGTCGACAGCGTGCGCANNGTGCGCAATACCCTTCTTATTGGCAGACCCCTCCAGCACCAATCGAATCGGCTAACGATTCATGGAGATATTCTCCCGGGCACTTCCCACTCTTTCAAGGTTGCCGTGTGGGAACCGGAGATGTTCACTCTCCAACTCTTCAGGGAGTCACTCGAACGCACAGGCATCAGATGTTCGGCTCTGGTGCTTGACACGATGCCGCGAAACATCCCTGTCGTAGCGACCATCTCCCACCGATTGGATTCTGTTATTTTTTATATGAACAAGACGAGTGATAACCTCACGGCTGAATGTCTGACTAAGACCCTTGGGGCGGAAGCTGCACAATCTCCCGGATCGTGGGATGCCGGGACAGCAGTGATACGACGATTCCTTTCGTCCATGAGGATCGATACGACCAGAATCGTTCTGGCGGATGGTTCAGGGCTCTCCCGTTACGACCTCACTTCGGCTGATGCCATCATCACGCTGCTGTCGGATATATATCATCACCCTGAAGTATATCCCGGATTCGTGGCTTCTTTGCCGATCGCCGGAGAAGACGGAACGCTGTCACACCGGATGCGCCACGGTGGGGCATATCATGTACTCCGTGCAAAGACCGGAACGGCCACAGGAGTATCTTCGTTGAGCGGCTTTACCACTTCCGCAGATGGTTTTCCCATTGCCTTTTCGATCCTCATGCAGGATTATCCTGGGTCATCCCATGTGTACCGGGCCATCCAAGACAGCATTGGGCAGGTATTGAGTGAGTGGAAGTTGGTGGGGGATGCGGGAAAGTGAATGTCACCTTCTATGCAACAAGAACCCGGCAGCCAAGTTGCAGGCTGCCGGGTTCATTGCGTTCTCCCTGATCCCTTCAGAGAAGTGCGGAGAAACTTCTCTTATTCTGGTCTCAGCGAGATGTTACCGCCTGAGGTGTGAGCATAAACCTCGGATCCGCCTCCATTCACTGTTCCCTTGATATTGTCTTCACGAATCTTCCCTGAAACCGTGACCGGCATATCGCATGTAACATCCCCGCCGCTGGTGGAAAGGTCAAGCTGCGCACCGACCGCCTTGGGAATGGAAAGTTCGATGTTCCCGCCCGATGTTTCGGCATGAATACCCTTGTTNNTCGACGCGGCCATTCACCGATTCGGCATCAATACTTCCACCCGATGTTTTCACATCGGCATCCCCGGTCAGCGCCACAAGCCTTATATCGCCGCCTGATGTCATCATCCTTACTGTTCCTGTCACGTGCTCAGCCGACACGTCGCCGCCTGATGTCTCCATCGAAATGGGTCCTTCAATTTCGTGCACTTTTATGTCGCCACCCGACGTTCCCCCATTGAGAGTTCCCTTTACCGCCGACACTTCAACAGTCCCGCCGGAAGTATGAACATCGACATTATACTCATGGGGAACGGTAATCACGAATTGGACATCGAAGTTGTTCACGCTCCTGAACCACGACCGTGCCTTTTCCTGGAATTGCCCCTTCACCTGGACATCATTCCCACTCTGATCGGCGGTAATGAAAAACCGGGAAACATCGCTCTCCTTGCCGTGCATGTCCGCCAAAACGCTTACTTCATTGCCGGAGCCGCCACGAATGGTCACTGATCCGATGTCTGTGCGCAGTGTGAGGGTTCCGCCAGGAGCAACCACCAACTTCTTCTCAAAATGATTCCCACCCATAGCCGGGTCATCCGTGCGTCGTACCGCGCAAGAGGAAAACGAAGCGAGGAAGAGCAGGGACGAGCTCATGATCATCATTTGTCGTAGCATATACATGGGGCCTCCGTAGGAATGTGGTGTTGCATTTGCACCTCTTTAGACGATTCGAGACACAGGAAAGTTGCATTTCTCGGCCTTCTTTGTTAATTGTCTCCTCATTATCCATTAGTATGGTGTTGCTTTGTCCAACGTCCTTATTCTCTCGCTCGCCGTCTTTTTCCTTACNNCTTACAGGGTGTTCCAGGGAGCAATCACGCCCGCAATCCTCCCCCGCCCCTGGCCAACAGGAGTCCAAGTCCATGGTTTACAAGGAGATCCCTCGTTTCGATGGAAAGGCTGCCTTTGCTTTTCTTGAACGTCAGACGAGGTTTGGCCCTCGAAACCCGAATTCCACGGGCCACGAGAACTGCCTGCAGTACCTGAATGAATACCTCCGCCAGCAGGCCGCGGACGTGGAACTTCAGCCATTTACGCGCACCGGATATGGCGAAACACTCAGTCTTACGAACATCATCGCCCACTTCCAGCCAGAGAAATCTGCGCGTGTCCTGCTTCTGGCCCATTGGGACACCCGACCCAGGGCCGAACACGACCCGGACAAATCCAAAAGAGACCAGCCGATTCTTGGCGCAAACGATGGGGCAAGCGGTGTGGCAGTTCTCCTCGAACTCGCCACACTCTTTCGGGAATTTCCTCCTTCCGTAGGAGTGGATATCCTCCTTGTCGATGGCGAAGACTATGGAAAGGAAGGAGATCGTGATTTATACCTTCTGGGTNNGGAGTGTTGCTCGACATGGTTGGTGACACATTCCTGGAACTCCCCAAGGAACAGAATTCAGTGCAGTTTGCCCCCGACATCGTCGACCTCGTCTGGGGGACAGCGAAGACTCTGGATATCCGCCAATTCACCAATGACGAAGGGGAGGAAGTGATGGACGATCACCTCCCCCTGAACGAAGTTGGAATAAAGACCATCGATATCATCGACTTCAATTACCCCGATCAGACAAACCGTTACTGGCATACGCTGGAAGATACGCCAGAACATTGCAGTGCGTCGAGCCTCGAGGCGGTAGGGGTTGTTCTCGCCAACGTTCTC
>PMNP01000082.1 GCA_003161755.1 Ignavibacteriota bacterium
AGATCCATGACAGCGGCGATTTTTTCGGCGTGGACCTCCGAGAGTGAACCCCCAAAGACAGTGAAATCCTGGCTGAACACACATACACGTCGGCCATGGATTCTTCCCGTCCCTGTTACCACTCCATCACCGAGGTAGCGTTGCTTTTCCAAACCAAAATCCGTCGATCGATGGACTGCGAACATCCCCATTTCCTGAAAGCTCCCCTCATCCAAAAGCACGTCGAGCCATTCCCGCGCCGTCTTCTTGCCCTTCCTGTGCTGATCATCAATGCGTTGCGCACCGCCGCCAAGGAGAGCTTCCTCTTGCAGCGCGCGTAGTCGATCGGTTGGCCCTTTTTCCATGGCTGGTCCTCAGGTGGGAAGACAATGGCATAGTGCCGGAGCAATGCGTGGGTGCTCTGGCAGCGATGTCTTAGGGAAATGCTCTCCTTATTGAATGCTCAAAGAACTCTTCCGGGTTCCCGGAAAAGTCCTCAGGGATGGCTACCGACCGGAATTCTTTCGCAGGTAGCGAATTCGCTCCCAATGGACTTGTCCTACAATGGCGCCAAACACGAAGGTTATGCTCGAATAGTAGATCCAAAAGAGAAGCACAAGGAGGAATGCATAGGGGCCGTAGATTGTACCTATGGCAGAAACATCGGTGAGGTAGAGAGAGAAGATCTTTCCTGCTGCAAGCCAGAGAACCGTTGCAGTGACAGTGGATATCACCGCGACCACATTCGGCGGTTTCTCATCAGTCATGTATCGGTAGAGTATATAGAACATAAGCGTCGTGACACCGACAACAATGACAGTTGGCACATAGTGCTGAATCTGAACAAGTGAAGAATTTTGCAGGACCGGCACTTCCCTGGCAACGCGTTCGGCGAGCGTGGAGACCCAGATGGTCAGGTTTGCGGCAACGAACAGGACAAACACCAGAGAAATGAATCCGATATCATGCAACAGGCTCACCAGCAGGCCTTTCGTTCGGTGCAAGTAATAGACCCGATGGAGCACGCTCCGGATCGCGTCGAACAGTGACGTAATCGTCCATACGAGGACGACAAACCCGAAAACGCCGAGTGAAGTCCGATACATGACGATGCCCGACACCACATTGTGTATCGACGATCGAATCTGTTGTGCGAACGGCTGAGGAGGGAAGATGGTGTTGAGGATATCGTTCAGTTTCTGAACACCAAGCGCTGAGGAATTCAGAAACATTCCAAGGGCAGAGGCGAGAAGAAGCATCAGCGGGATGAGGGTCAATACTCCATTGAATGCCAAGCCGGATGCGAGGAAGAGGATGTCATGTTCGATGACTCGACGGGTGACCGTCCTGACGTAGTACCAGACTGCCTCGGCAAAGCGCAGAAAGACACGGAGGAGATTGATACGGCGATCGATCATGTTGGGTACGCTACTGTAATCGCAGGTTGGCAAATCTCAGCATGAGTTGCTTTCGTCCCACGGATTCGAAATCGACCACCGCCCTGGCGTTTTCCCCTCTCCCCTCCATGGCCACAATGCGTCCCTTGCCGAATGCGGCATGAAGAACGTGGGCCCCCACGCGCGGGGGGACAACGTCTTGTGATTCGTGTTCATAGTCGGGCATTTGTTCAACATAGTGCCCGGACCCTGCACTCGATCGACCTGCAGGGATATCGTGTTTCATCGTTTCGTCACCGCCTCGCCGGACTTGTCTCTGAGCATTCCGCAGCGACCGCGATGGCGCATGCCGTTCAGTCAGGAGGCTCTCGTCGATTTCACCAAGAAAACGGGATCGCGTCGAAAACGAGCTCTCCCCAAACCGGTACCGCATTTGCGCATACGTCAGGTACAGCTTGAGTTCCGCACGAGTAATCCCCACGTACATGAGCCGACGCTCTTCCTCCAACGCTTGTCGATCATCGGCCGCCGAGCCGAACGGAAACAACCCTTCCTCGAGCCCCGTGATGAACACAATCGGAAATTCAAGNNTCAGCGTTACCGCATTGCGGCTGAGGTCGGCGCTGTCGATATCCGACATCAACGAGACCTCCTCCAGGAACTCATCGAGGGTCGCTCCAGCGTGTTGGTCGCAGTATTCCGTAATTGCCGAAACCAATTCCTGGACGTTGTCTCTCCGGGAGAGCGCTTCCTGCGTCCCCTCCTCTTTCAACACATTGAGGAGACCGCTTTCATCCACCACGGAGCGTGCTAACTCACTCGCCGAAATTGACCCATTCAGTCCGGCAAACTTTTTGATCATTGAACCGAACCCCTCGATGCTCTTACAGGCTCGTTCTGTAAG
Source organism: Ignavibacteriota bacterium (assembly GCA_003161755.1). Next base: position 2,281 of record PMNP01000082.1, read on the forward strand.
AACATTCTTGAGTTCGGCCATTGCCGTTGCTTCGAGCAGCGGCAGGCGGCGCTCCCGTGCAAGAGCAACAAACTTGCCCAGCGTTGTTTCNNCGCGATTGCGCGTTGGTGCGGTAAAGGACGGCAACATCCTTCAACGACAGCTTGCGCCGTCCTATTTCCTCCTCAACGCGAAGCACCACCCGCCGCCCTTCCTCACGATCATCCTCACACACTTCAACAGTGACAAGGTCGCCGTCGGCATTTCCCGTCCAAAGTGTTTTGGCAATCTGGTCGCTGTTCTTTTTGATCAACGAATCTGCTGCGGCAAGGATGGTCTTTGTCGAGCGGTAGTTCTGTTCGAG
>PMNP01000186.1 GCA_003161755.1 Ignavibacteriota bacterium
AAATGTGCGCGAAACGGTGTGAGTGAGAAATGCGGCAATCCGGTATGCATCGCGCTTCTCCGGCGGAAGGCCATTCAAGTTGAAACGCCAGTCAAATTCATAGTCATGCCAGTCATGATGGTCATAAAGTATCTGCAATGCAAAACGCATGGACGGGCTGACCAGATAGTCCAGTTTGCCGAACCCGCCGAAACTCTTTTCCACCGGGCTGGGGAAAAAACGCTCAAAGTCCTGCCACCAGCGCGTATCAGTGAGGAGACCACTGAAGGAGGCAACATAATAGAGTGACGAAGGGATGACAGGACCAGATGCCGAGCAATCCAGTTCATTCGTCTTGCTGACCTGTGTCCCTCCAAGAATGTTGTCTTTGTCAACTTTTGCCATGAAATGGNNCCTTCGTAACGATATTCACAACGCCCGACAGCGCATTTCCGTATTCCGGTTCAAACCCACCCGTGGCAATGCTCATTCCCGCAATCGAACTTTTTGGGAGATCTAATGTCAGGTCGCCGGAAAGTACATCTCTCACCGGAAGTCCGTCCACCAGAAACACCACCTCGTCCGACCTGCCTCCACGAATGTTTCCCTCAAGAGTCACTCCTGGCTTCAGATGAAGAATGTCTGTGGCATTGTCCACAGGGAGAGCGGCAATCTCTTCGCCGGTGATTTGAAAACTCGTTCCCGTGATGTCCGTTTGAATGAGAGGCCTTTCTTGAACAACGACAATTTCCGGCAACTCCACATTCGTGGGTTCGAGTTCAACGGTCAAGCGGGTTCTCAGGTCAGGTTGGATTGCGACATTCTTGAGAGTGATCGATCGGTGGCCAACATGGGAAAACCGAACATCAAACTGCCCGGCGCGAATATTCTGGACCTCAAATGCTCCATCGATATCCGTCACCACCCCACGTTGCAAAGCAGAAATTGAGACGTTTACTCCCGGAATGAGCTCCCGCGTTGTTTTGTCACGCACTATGCCCTCCAAAATCCCCGTTGTCCCCGCAACGGCCGCTCCAATAAAAGTCCCTAGACAAATGAGGGTAATGCTGGGAATCCTGAAGGAGTATAATGATGTGAACAACATAGGAGTGGAGGGTTGATGAGAATGATGGAGGAAGTGTGAAAAGCTCTCCTCTATCATTACGTATATTCTAGAGGAAAGTCAATCTTGGCGCAGGTCCGGTTCTCCCGGGATTGCATCGCAGTCAAAGAGCGAATTTGTATATTTCTTCCGCAAACCCTACTTTACCGCACGATCAAACTTCGACCCATACCCCATAACCGATGAGGTGTCCATGCTGAGGATTTTTGTCTTTCTTCTCATCGGTCTGATGGCCGGGTGGTTGGCCGGAAAGATCATGAAAGGGAAGGGGTTTGGCCTTGCAGGCAATCTGCTCCTTGGTGTCGTTGGTGCTTTCATTGGCGGTTACATCCTCCAATTTGTCGGCTTCTCCCACCATGGGATTCTCTCATCCCTCACGACGGCTGTCATTGGTTCGATGCTCCTCCTTTACGTCGTGGGAGCTATGAAGAAGTAATGGCGATCTTGGTGAGAGGACTGCGTAATGCCGGAACCCACCTTTTTTCCTCGGCGTTAGAATCAAATCTGTTGGATGGCTGAATGCGTGAAGGGTGTATGTCATTTCCAATCAACGTTCACTCCAGAAAAACGAAAGACCATGAAAATTCCTGCCTCAAAGAGTGCCCTTGCTCTCCTGGAACGCACGCTCACGTTGAAAACGCGGAAATCAAAGAAGAAGAAAGCCAGCTATCGTGTCCCGTCGCTCTGGACATCGGAGAAAGGAAAGTCAAGAGCCGTAAAGGTGGACCCCTATGCATATTATCTTAAAATCGTCCGCGATTGCCGGCGGCTCAAACCGGTCCACCCAAAGGGACTGGCTGGNNGGAAGCCGTTGTCTATAATATGTTCGTCAGAACAACCACGGCCTTTGACCACAACGGAAATGGCAAACTTGATCTCCCTGTCAATCACGAGGGATTTCGTGAGACTGGGACGTTCCTCAAGGCCTTGGCGATGCTCCCGTACATCAAAAGGCTGGGAGCAACAGTTATCCACCTGCTCCCAATCACGTCGATCGGCCATGACGGGAATAAAGGCAACCTCGGGTCGCCCTACGCCATCCGAAATCCCTACGAATTGGATGAAAACCTCGCCGAACCGGCTCTCGAGCTGGACGTGAAGACGGAATTCAAGGCATTTGTCGAAGCGGCACACGCCATGGGATTCCGCGTTATCGTGGAGTTTGTCTTCCGGACCACGGCAAAAGACGGAGATTGGGTGAAGGAGCGTCCCGAATGGTTCTATTGGATCAAGGAGGAAATACGGCAGAGGAATCCGGGAGAGCAGGACGAATCCTCGTATGGCTCCCCGTTGTTCACGACAGATGAATTGCGAAGAATTCACGATGATGTCAACAACGGACGATTCGGGCAATTGCCGGAACCTCATCCCCAATACAAATCGCTTTTCACTGATCCCCCTGATTCCAACCACGTGAAGAAGATGCAAGGTCGCTACGTCGGCACTCTTCCCTCAGGGCAGCGGGTGAAGATCCCGGGGGCGTTCGCCGACTGGCCGCCAGATGATAATCAGCCGCCTTGGGATGACGTGACGTATCTGAGGATGTACACAAATCCCCAATTCAACTACATTGCGTACAACACGCTTCGGATGTATGATTCCCGATTTGCCCACGAGCAGCATATTAACAAGCCCCTGTGGGAGCGGATTACAGGAATCATCCCGTATTACGCACGCGAATTCGGGATTGATGGAGTGATGATCGATATGGGTCACGCTCTTCCCATGCAATTGAAAGCAGAAATGATCCGCTCAGCCCATGATGCCAATCCTGATTTTGCGTTTTGGGATGAGAATTTCTCGATCTCCATGGGGAGCAGGGAAGAAGGATATAACGCCGTCATCGGCTACCTCTGGCATGTCCAACATGTCCCGCAGTACATGAAGGAATTCGGATGGAGACTTCACAACGAATCACTTCCGCTGCCATTCTTCGCGACACCAGAGAGCCATAATACGCACAGGGCTGCCGTAAGAAAGGGTGGAGTAGTGTACTCCCGATGGGCCGCTGTGGTCAACGCGTTTCTCCCCGGTATTCCTTTCATCCATTCGGGGTATGAGATTGCCGAGACCCATCCCATCAACACCGGTCTGGATTTTTCCAGGGAAGAACTGTCACACATGCCCTCTGAAACGCTTCCGCTGTTCAGCGAATTTGCATTCGATTGGACGCGATCAACACAGTTCGTTCCGTTCCTTGCCAAACTCCTGAAGCTCCGGAAGGCACATAAGACGCTGGTAATCAACGCCGATCATTCTTCGTTTCATATGCATGATACGGGGAATCCTTCCATATTTGCATACTCCCGTGTCGGCGGCAACCCATATCAGCAACTGGCAATTCTCACCAACATGGATTTCGAACAGTCCCAACCGCTGTCGTTCCATATGGAAACGAGATTGAACACTGTGGTAGATTTGCTGAACGGCAAAAGGTACCGTGTGAAGGCAGGCGTACTGGAAATGCAGTTGTTGCCAGGTCAGGGGCTGGTGTTCGAATACTGACAGAGGAGTTCTGCGGGTGTGTCTAGAGAGGGGCTATGAAGACTTACGAACGGTGGTGGAAAATTATCGGCAGGAGAAAGTATGCAGCGCTCATCCCGGCAATGATAAAACAGATCATTGCGGCGCATGCCCAGAAAAACATCTTGACATCACCGTCCTTTGCGGTTGCAATGCACAGTGCTTTGCGAAAGCAGACCGCTGTTCCCGCAAGCCCAAGGGCGCCAAGTGTCCCGAACGCGAGGAAAAGTATAAGATCAAGTTTGGCCATAGCTTTTGTCAATATACAAAAATCCACAATGGGAATGGTTGAGGGAAGTGAGAGACCGGTGTGAGAGGTAGTCCGGCGTATTGCGGTTCAGAATGCGATTCGCTATCTTGCCATCATGAAAGGGAATTGTCTGACCTGTCCCTTTCAGTCAGTGTTGTATGAAGACGAACACCTCATGCAAGCCTCGCCTGTAATCAACATCCTCGTGGTTGAGGACGACGACCAATTGCTTGCCCTCATCGCTTCGGTTCTTGAGC
>PMNP01000076.1 GCA_003161755.1 Ignavibacteriota bacterium
CCCGTCGGTTCATCGGCCAGGATGATGGATGGTCGGGTTACAAGGGCGCGGGCCACCGCCACACGCTGGCGCTGCCCTCCGGAGAGTTCATTCGGCTTGTGATGGATACGGTCTCCCAGTTGGACATGGTTCAGCACTTCCTGTGCCCGAATCTTCCGCTCCGACGCAGAGACGCCTGCATAAATTAACGGCAATTCAACATTGTGCAGGGCATCAGATCGCGGAAGCAGGTTGAATGTCTGGAAGACNNGAGCCGGAAGGGCCCATGATGGCAACATATTCATTCTTGCCTATGCTGACAGAAACATCACGCAGCGCGTGGACCTCTTCCACACCCCCCATGTCATACGTCTTGACGATGTTCTTAAGTTCGATGACGTTCATTGGATAGTCCTTTTTCTGCATTCGCTGTCGCGCGCGAGTGGCACGACGCAGTTCAGTGAGCAACCGGAATTACTGGGTAGTTTCCGTTTTTGGCTTGTCGGCACCGGGTTTCTTCTGATCCTCGCTNNGATCCTCGATGCGGACTTTTGTCCCATCCTCAAGATCGCGGTTGATTGCCTTATAACTCCCAGAGACCACCTTCATGCTGTCCGTAACACCTTCGGTGATCTCAACATATTGGTCATTGCTGATTCCCCGCTTGACAGGAATGGCCTTGGCAACGCCCTTCTCCACCGCAAAGACGATTTCCTTCGGCTTGTTCTCGCTCTTTGCCTTTGCTGTCGTGTTCGCGGCCACCACCTGACCGGATTGCCCGTCCCCCTGTCCCTCCTTGATTTCCACTTTGGGCATTCTTGTTGTCACACATTGGATCGGCACCGCGAGGACATTCTGTTTGGTTTTCGTTTCAATATCAGAGGTCATCGACATTCCCGGACGCAACGGAATATCCTTGTCGACGATGCGCATCTTCACCTGAAAGGTCGTCACCTCTTCCTGTGTCCCCGTTCCTTTTGAAGTACCGGTGTTTGCAATTTCATAGACCAAGGCGTTGATTTTGCGATCGGGAACGGCGTCGACGGAAATCCGGGCCGTATCACCTACGTGGGTAAGAACAACATCGTTTTCGCTCACATCTACGCGCGCTTCCATCCGGGAAAGATCCGCAATCGTCATGACATTGGTTCCCTGGAACTGCGCGGTCCCGAGCACACGCTCACCGAGTTCGGAATTCAGTTGGCTCACCGTGCCATCCATGGGCGCCAGCACCGTTGTCTTTCGCAGACTCTCCTCAGCCTGATCGAGAGATGCTTTCGCCTGCGCATAGATTGCCTTTGACGATTCGTACGCTGCACGCGATTGATCGAAATCCGACTGCGATGCGAGCCCTTTCTTGAACAAGGCCTGCATGCGCTGGAAATCAGGCTCAGTCTTGCTTACACTCNNAGATTGATCCTTCTGGGCGATGTACACGTCGGGCTTGATCTTCATCAAGACATCTCCCTTTTTTACTCGCTGCCCTTCCTTCACGGGTAAAGAGACGATCTCGCCACTTACCTCCGGAGAGATCTGGACCTGGACCTCAGGTTGAATTTTCCCGGTCGCCGTCACAACCTGGGTGATGGTACGCGACTGTACCTTCTCAACCTGGACGACGACGATGTGTTCGTCCTTGCTCCCCATAAAGATCACCAGCCCGAGGGCAACGACGACGACGATGAGGATAGAGAAGATGATAATCTTTTTTTTCTTGGACTTCTTTCCATTGGTGGCCATGGAAACAGCTCCTTGCGATGGTAATAAGCGACTGGCCTAGTATGCCGTTAACAATCTTGGATCGAGTTTCGGACGCGCGCGAACCCTGGCTCACGTAGATAATCCATGGTTCTGCTTCCGACCCTTCTGGTGACTATCCAACACTCAGGTATTAGTACGTTCGTTCTCCCAGAGCGTATTCGACTTCCCTTTTTGCTGTGACATAGTCATAAGTTGCGTTCACCTGGTTCGCCTGCGCATTCACCAGCGTCGCGCTCGCGGTCAACAGGTCGAGAAGTGTTCCCGCACCCAGATTGTATCGTTCCTGGGCAATTCTCTGATCTTGAGTAGCGGAGATGAGTCCTTTTTGGCTTGCTTCAAATCCTTTCCGGGCAGATTCCAAATCGAGAAGTGCTTTCCGGACGTCTACTGAGACCCCCAGCTCCGTTTGCTTCAGGTTGATTTCGGCATTCCGCTCCTGAGCGACCGAGGTCTCGAGTTGCAATTCGCGCTGAAAGCCATCAAAAATATTCCAGCGAATACCGATTCCCCAGTCCATATTCTTGTTCTGGGTCAGACCCGGAATCTGATCGTTGTTCCAGCCATATCCTGCAAAAGCGCTGATGCTTGGGAAATAACCGCTACGCGCAACAGTAACGCCGGACGAGGCGGCATTGAGTTGTTCGCGTGCACTTACGACATCGGGACGCGCATCAAGCGCGCGACTGCGAAGTTGGAGAAGGTCGGCATACCGTCCTGCGGTGGAATCCAAATCTGCCTGCGTAATTGTCGTAGCGATTGTCGAGTCCGCAAGAACGTAATCTTCTCCCGCATCAAGTCCGATGAGCGCTAGGAGATCTGCTTTTGCTTTGTCGAGGACGGTTTGCACCCCAATGAGAGCCACCTCGTCGGCCGCCACCTGAGCTTGCTGCCGATACACATCAGCGATGGCAGCCGCTCCCACGTGGTTTGATTCAACTATTCTCTCGAGCTGTTGATTGTCTCGCTTGAGGTTCTCTTCATTGACACCAACAAGTTGCTTATCCCGAAGGACATTGAGATATCCGCTCTCCACTGCATAGATGATGCTTTGTTTTGTCCGAGTTGAGACCATTTCACTTNNGGCGTTGGACTTCGCCTGACTGAACTGACCTTCACGCCTGAGTCCATCAAAGATCGTAAAGTTCAAGCTTGCGCTTGCTGAAAAGTTGTTCGATGCACTCACACCCCCAACAGGAACATTGGAGAACGGAATGCCGTTGACGTAGACTGTTTGAAAACTCACGGGCCGGTCACTTTGACTGCGAGTCCAGTTCCCCGATGCCGATATTGTTGGCAAGTAACTGCCATACGCCGCAAGCACGCTGCTTTGTGCGGCTGAAACATTGTTCTGCGCCTGTATGACATTGAGGTTCCGTGCCAGCGCACCATTCCTCGCTTCATCCAAGGTAAGGATCTTTTGCTGCCCGAATGCACTCACCGCCACCAGCATCATCATTGCGAGCACTACAGTGCCAGACGTCCGCATTTGCGAAACTCCCTGATATAGTGACATAACTTTAGGTAAAACCTTGACAATAATCGGCTATTTCAAACAATTTTGCAGCAATCTGTTCCTACTTAGACGGGAAAAAAGGGCCAAAGTTTCATCGTTTTCCAGTAGAATCATGGCCTTCTATCAACTCGTGCTTCACCGAAAGAAGGTAGTGAAGAGCTGCGTCATGTTCATTCGGTATCCGGCCATCCAATATTGCATCTTCAACGGCCTTCTTTAATATCCCCACATTCCTCCCGGGTTCGATGCCGCATACCGCCATGATTTCTTCGCCTTTGACCGGCGGCTGCCAATTGCGCAACTTGTCCTTCTCTTCAACCTCGACGATCTTCTGCATCACCAGATCGTAGTTCCTGAGATAGCGCGTGACCAGCTGTGGGTTCTTGGAGGTGATGTCGGCACGGCACAGTTTCATCAGATCGTCGATGTCGTTT
>PMNP01000072.1 GCA_003161755.1 Ignavibacteriota bacterium
TAGGGGTGAGTTGTGAAGACGGGCAAGAGAATCTGTCTCCCTGAGGCCACCGGCACTGCCGGTGGTAATTCAATCCACTGCGAGAGCAATATTCTTCACCGAATGGAAATCAGGTAACCCATGAGTACAATTACCGACAAGCCTCCTTCTGCAGAACCCAGCGTGGGTCAATCCACTGCAGGCAAACAAACCAGTGCGCTGGCCGCGTCAATGCGCATTCTCCTCCCACTAATACTGAGTATTGGGTTTCTTGCCCTGGCATTGCGGGGCACCGATCTTTCTGCCCTTGCAGACTCGCTGGCGGGGGTGCACTATGGGTGGATTGCGGTTGTTGTGGGGTTGATCTTTCTGAGTTCGGCCGTCCGCGCATTCCGGTGGGGATACATGATGCCACGAACAGAGCGAAAGGTGGCCTTCCGGCCGCTCCTCTCAAGCGTGTTCATCGGATATCTCGTAAATAATCTTCTTCCCCGGGCAGGCGAAATCGCGCGGGTGTACTGTTTGACAAGGTTTGAACCGCTGTCGATGTCAGCGGTGTTCGGGACCGTAATAGCCGAGCGTTTTCTTGACATGTTGTGCATGTTCCTCCTGCTTCTCGCGCTGCCGTTTCTGTACCACGGGCCTCTTATTGAGCATTTTCCCTGGCTTCAACAGGGTTCCATTACTGGCGTGATCGTGATCACCGCAATACTCGTTGTAATTGTTGTTCTTGTGCAACGGAGAGAGAGCGCTCTCAAAATCATTGAGACCCTCTCCCGATTGTTGCCTTCACGCATACGGCCTGTTGCCATCCGTATTGCCCGTGGATTTCTCGACGGACTGGAATTCGTCCGAAGGCCTGAGGCGGGAATCCCTATGATTCTCCTCACCGGCCTCCTCTGGTTTCTCTATGCCTTGATGATGTATAGTGGAATGTACGCGTTCGGACTGGGAGAAACGCTAGGATTCGACGCCGCACTGGTGATGATGGCTATCACGACGGTCGGTGTCGTCATCCCGGCCCCAGGCGCCACAGGGACCTATCACTTTTTTGCAGTGGCCACGCTGACCGGTCTCTACGGAGTGAGCCGTCCCACGGCAATGAGCTTCGCCGTGGTGAACCACGCCGCAATTTTTCTCGGCTCATCCCTTTTCGGGGTGATTTACCTTGTCCTCGATCGAGACAAGATTATTCTCTCTTCACTGAGGGGAATGCTTCGATCGCGCCACAACGTCGCTGAAGGGGAAGCAGGCTCTTCGACGGTTTCTGAACAACCGGCCAGTCCAAGTGTACCATAACATCTGACGCAAGGGGAAGCCCCTGAAGTGGCTTTCTGGGAGAGGTGGGGGCATCGTCAGGATCCCGCGATTGCAGTCATGGGCTGCTGGTTGGGACTATAAGACTTCTACACGAAATCACTTACGAGGCTTCTTCTCAGGTGTCGAACATCGTCGTTCTCATACCATGTTTCAATGAGGTGGAAGGGATCCCCCAGCTTTGCACCCGGCTCTCAAAGGTGCTCCCGGAGCTGGGTAAGGATACTGAAGTGGTTTTTGTGGATGACGGCTCAACAGATGGGACATCTGACCTGATTCGACGTGAAGCAGCTTCTTTTCGGCACCGCATTATCGTTCATGAGCACAACAAAGGCATCGGTGCAGCGTTTAAAACAGGATTGTCGGCGATCGATGCCGACATTGTTGTTACGATGGACAGTGATTGCACGTATGATCCGGAGCGTATTTCGGAATTGCTGACGCTCTTGCGTGATGGGAATGATATCGTGACAGGAAGTCCGTATCACCCCGAGGGCGAGGTGGTCGGCGTCCCAGGCTGGCGGCTCATGTTGAGCCGCAGCCTCTCCCTGATGTATTGGTGCATCCTGCCGCAGCGTTTATATACATATACGAGCTGCTTCAGGGCGTATCGTGGAACGGTGATCCCAAAGCTCAGTGCGGAAAGCGATGGTTTTCTGGGGGTGGCTCAGCTTCTCGTTTCCGGAATTCTGAACGGTGCAAAGGTCGCCGAACTTCCGGCGAAACTTACCCGACGGCAATTCGGCCAAAGTAAAATCAAGATCGTGCGCGTTATTTTGTCCCATCTCGGCTATATCGCGCACCTTGTTGTCCAACAAGTGCGCCGACACATTTTGCGATCGCGTCCAACGTTTATCCCATCCAAACCCATGTATCGTCAATAACAACAACACTATCGTAGAACGGAGCAGCCATGAGCGCCACAATGCAGTTGCCGAGTGACCTGGATCGTACTGGTAGAGATCTTGGCAAAGAAGAACTCGAGTTGGTGAGACAAGTGCTGGAGTCTGGTCTGCTGTTCAGTCCGAAGGGAAAGTATGTCGCACAACTTGAGAAACAGTTTGCGGAACGGTATGGCGTCAAATATGCTACGGCCTGCTCGAGCGGATCGGCTGCAGTCCATGTCGCTGNNTAATGTGACTGCCGATGCCATCGCTGCCAGGATCACCAGCCGCACGAAGGCTGTCATCGTGACACATTTGTTCGGTGTTCCATGCGATATGGATCCGATCATGCAGCTCTGCAACTCCCGCAATATTCCCGTGATCGAGGACTGTGCACAGGCATTCGACGCCACGTATAAGGGAAAACCGGTCGGGACATTTGGAGCTATTGCGGCTTTCAGCTTCCAGCAGGGGAAGCATATGACGACCGGTGAAGGTGGAATAGTCATCTCCAATAATCCAGAGCTCGGGCGCCATGCATTCCTTTTTGTGAACAAAGCGTGGGGTTATGGCGACAAGAATCCTGACCACTATTTCATGGCTCCCAACTATCGTATCAGCGAACTTATCGGGGCCGTTGCCCTTGCACAACTTGCAAAGCTGAATGGCGTGGTCGCCAGAAGAAGAGCCTCTGCAAAGAAATTCACTGAATTGATCAAGGATATTAAAGGAATCACTCCCCAANNGACCGGCTGATTCCAATCCTGTTTTTTGGAAGTACTGCGTTAACATCGACGAAGCGAAGGCGGGTGTAGGGTTGACGGAAATTGCCGCCTCGATGAGAAGCGCCGGAGTATTTGCCATGCCGCGGTACATCGGTAAGCCGGCATTTGAATGTCAAATCTTCAGAGACAAGGTCACGCTCGGCACGAGCGGATGGCCATACACGGATGCCAGTCGGAAAGGGCTCCCTGAAGTGGATTATGATCGCAAGAATTTCCCCGGGACCATCAAGGCCCTGTCGCACGTCCTGGTCATTCCATGGAATGAGTTTTATACCGACGAACACGTTTGTTTCATTTCCAACGCTCTTCACGCTGCTGTTGCCGGAGGGAAGTCATGACACCAAGANNCAAGAAACGGAAATCAAAAACCAGTGACGCTGGCCCTGATTGGTTGTGGCAGGATCAGCCAGGTCCATCTGCAAACCATCGCGCGTGAACCGCGGGTATCGCTTGTTGCCGTCGTTGATACGGACGACAAAGCGGCGAAGAGTGCCGGAGAGGCGTACAAAGTGCCAAGCTTTACGAAGGCGGCCGATATGCTAGCGAAAGTGAAGCCCGAGGCGGTACTCCTGTGTACGCCCCCGAGTACTCACCGGGAACTCGCTGAAGCGGCATTCGCTGCAGGTGTTCATGTTCTTTCCGAGAAACCACTCTCCATTTCGCTCAGCGATGCAGAGGCTATGGCGGCTGCCGCGACTGCTGCCGGCAAGGTTCTCATGATGGCATCGAAGTTCCGCTATGTCGGCGATATCATCAAGGCAAAGGGAATCCTCCAGAGCGGGATCCTTGGCGAAATCGTCCTCGTGGAGAATGAGTTCTGCTCCAGAGTGGACATGAAAAAACGATGGAATGCCCTTCCGGCGATCTCCGGTGGTGGCGTGCTCATCGATAACGGAAGCCATAGCGTCGATATCATGCGATACCTCTGCGGGCCAATCCAGGATCTTAAAGCAATCTTCGGCAAACGCTGGCAGGAAATCGATGTCGAAGATACGGCGAAGCTCTTCGTCCGCTGCGCAGACGGGACGATGGCGTCCATCGATCTTTCATGGTCGATTCACAAGGAGAGCCCGTTCTATATTCACGTCTACGGAACGGCCGGAACGCTGGAAGTTGGATGGAAGGGGAGCAGGTATCGCCAGAGTGAGAAGCTCGACTGGGTTTCGTTTGGCAACGGTTATGATAAGTTTGAAGCTGTGGGTGCACAGTTGGCAAATTTCATCGATACGATCCAGGGACATGCCCTGCCGCTTATCAGCATCGAGGACGCCATCGAATCTGTTCGCGTCGTCCAGCGTGCCTATGCCACCGTCAATGAAGAAAAATGGGAAAAGGTGCTCGTATGAGCGAGCCACAATATTCCGGATGCCGGGTCCATCCCACGGCCCTGATTGAAGAGAATGTCAGGCTTGGCGCGGGCACTTCTGTATGGGATTCGGTGCATATTCGTCATGGCNNTATCGGGAAAAGCTGCATCATCGGAGAGAAATCCTACGTTGCCTATGATGTTGTCATCGGCGATTTCTGCAAACTCAACGCCGCGGTGTATGTGTGCGCAAACGTGATCATCGGGGAGTATGTTATGCTTGCTGCGCACACGGTGTTCACCAATGACAAGTTTCCGCGGGCATTTGACATATCGCTGAACGGTCTGGCGACGAGTGACCCCACCGAAGAAACGCTTACCACAAGGGTGGGAACCGGCGTAACCACCGGCGCCAACGTGACCATCGGGCCGGGTCTGGATATCGGCGACTTCGCCATGATCGGCATGGGGAGCGTCGTTACTCGAAATGTCATGCCTCATGCGCTGGTGATTGGCAATCCGGCAAAGGTTGTGGGATGGGTCTGTACCTGCGGACCGGTTCTGGCCAAGGCAAGAGACTGGGAACCCATGGCGGTGGGAACGGAAATTCCCTGCAGCCGGTGTGGGAGGGTGTACGCGAAAACACTGGATGGTGTCAAAGAGATGAGGCCTCCGGGATCTGTTCCGGTGCACAAGCATCTACATGCGTGAGCGAATGGCAACTCAGCAAGAGAGAGTGAGAATTGTTGGTGGGGGAATGACCGGCTTGACGCTGGCCGTCCGATTGAGTGACCAGGGAATTCCCGTGTCGGTGTACGAAGAGGTGCCGTATCTCGGCGGGTTGGCTTCAGAATCTGCTCTTGCCGGCATACCCGTTGAGCGATATTACCATTGCGTTCTGCCCACAGATACCGCGCTGCTGGAACTCTTCGAGAGCATGGGCTTGAGTGGGGAGATTGGATGGAACCGCACGCGGACGGGATTCTTCCATGAAGGAAAACTTCTGGNNTGGGAAGCTTGGCACCGACTACAATCGTTTCGCTGCGAGCTTTATTTGGGCAACAATCTCACGAATGCTCTCGGCACGAAAAGCTAAAGAGCGATCGGAGAAGCTTGGCTTTGTCCGCGGACGTTACGGAAAGGTATTTGCCGCGATGCGAGCGCACATCGAGAAGAATGGGGGGGAAGTGTGTGTTGGAGGAAAAGTGG
>PMNP01000158.1 GCA_003161755.1 Ignavibacteriota bacterium
GAGCAGGTAGCAGGTAGTATGAAGCAGGTAGGGATGGAACGGGTGAGACTTGCGGTCTATGATCTGCTCGGTCGCGAGGTGGCGTTGCTGGTCGATGGCTTTCAGGTGCCAGGCGAGCACCGGGTGACATTTGATGCGAGGAGGCTGGCGTCAGGCATTTACTTCTATCGTCTGATCGCGGGCGGGCAGGCGTTGAGCAGGAAGCTCGTTTTGCTTAAGTAGGGCTAGGAGTATGAAGTATGAGGTACGCAGTAAACAGAGAGCTATTCACTGTCAACTGTCTACTGGTTTCTGCTTACAGCTTACTGTATACTTCTTACTCTTCGTTCCCTACTCACAGCTTCATCAAAGCCAAGATGGCTCTCCTGCGGTGAAGCCGACAGTAAAGGGTAAGCAGAAGGCTGTCCACCGGATTCTGCCTAGCTGCCCGCTCGCTTTTTGAGTCTCGCCCGGAAGCGAAGTCCTGGAAAGCGGACCGGGAGGGAACAGGTCGTCTGTCGAACGAGTTTACTTCTCTCGAAAAGGCAACTCGTGCTGTTGGCATCTTCTTCCACTTCTATAACGACAATTTTCCACACTCGACCTTGAACGACATGAGTCCGTACGACTTTGAACGATCCTGCTCCGCCTTTGGCGAAGAACCAGACACCACAGTTGCAGGCTTGCATAAGTGTCTCGCGATGAGTACTTTCGTTCATGCCTGATCTGTGCATTCGCATCTTTGAATTGAGAGATTTGCGCCAGTACGATCGCGATAGAGAGTACTGGGAGGGACAATCACAAGAAGAGAGACTGAGTGCCGTCGAGGAGCTCCGGCGGCAGTATGCCATGTTTTCCACGGAAGAAGGACATGACAGTCGCAAAGGACTTCGAAGAGTTCTTCGAGTTGTGCAATAAGCATGGCGTGGAGTACCTTGTGGTCGGCGGCTATGCCTTTGCTCTGCACGCTCACCCGCGGTACACGGGTGACATGGATGTCTTCGTTCGATGTTCAGAGAGCAATGCACGCCTGATCATCAATACTCTTGCAGAATTCGGTTTTGAACTCTCTTCACTCACTTGGCAGGACTTCGCAGTAAGCGGGCGGGTGGTTCAACTCGGCTATCCTCCGTTACGCATCGATATCATGACGGCGATCGATGGAGTGACCTTCGACGATGCCTGGTCCAGAAAAGTTCATTCCCGCTACGGACATCAACTGATCTCCTTCATCTCCAAAGAAGATCTCATAGCAAACAAAAGGGCATCAGGACGAAAACAAGAGCTCCTCGATCTTGAAAGCCTGACGTAGATCTGGATTCGACCGCAAGAACCCAGGTTATTGCTACATCTAATACCACTTCTTCATTTGTTTGGTCTTCCACGACGGACCTTTCTGCAACGGAAAACTCCCGCTTATCCTCAAGGCTGTCCCTCTTCAAAACTCCGTCTGGGGCATATTACCATCATGAACGCTCAGTGGAGCGAGTTTTTCGAACATCGGGATGGCGTTCAACACGAGTTTGTTGATCACGCATGCAGAGGAACACGGCCGTCATTCGAACTGCATACTCCTGTCTGCTTGCTCCAGGGCTGGCCTACCGGCTTTGTAATTTCACGGTGGCTGGTTCAAGGCCGGGCGCGCTTGCCTGCAACGTGATGCCGCCACTCGCTTCCGTGGTCTGAACAATCACCAAACCCCGGCCCTGATATGCGCCGTGGGTGCCCCCCTGGTAACTCTCGATGCTGCTCAAATTGCCGTTCCCGATGCCGATGATTCTGGCCGGACCTGTGAGATCGAACTTTATCTCCGCCTCAGCGTTGGGCACTCGCACGCCCTTTTCGTCCATGATCCGAAATTCAACATGGGAAACGTCTTTGCCGTCGAGTNNCAATTGAGTCGTGTCCGGCAGAAGTGTAATCCGGCGGGGGGCGCCAGCGGTTTGCAAAACGTATTCGCAAACGTCCTGTCCGTTCGACCGGCCCACGGCTTTGAGAGTTCCAGGCTCGAACGGAACCTGCCAGTTCAAAACGCCGTCAATAGCTTCCGAACTTTTCTTGTGCCGATGATTTTGCCATTCAAAGTCAGCGTGACCTCTGGGCAGTTGGCGTAGCAGGCCACGTTCACCATGGCGTTGGTCGGCATGTTCCAGTGCTCGCCGGCGGTAGACCGACGGTCCCCGGGGGCTTGGGGGATGCACAAATACACCATCGGCTTGTCGCTCCATAGGCTTTGCCGGAACCAGCCAATGGGTTTTTTGAAACCGCACAGGTCGAGCAGACCCGACCCGTTGGCGCGACTCGGCCAGGCATTCGCCTCGCCGAGATAGTCAATGCCCGTCCACAAAAATTGNNCCCGGTTTGGAAATTGTTTGTGGTCGTCAGCGTAACGCCATTCCTGATAATTGTAGCCGACGACATCGAACAGATCCGGGAAACCGACGGCATTGGACATCGAGACCGTTGCGAGCGCGGCCGTGATTGGGCGCGTTTGATCCAAAGACTTTACGGCGGCGACCAATGGCGCGGCGCATTTCACCATGTTCTTAGCCGGTGGATTTGCCGGGAGATAGTCCTTGCCGAGCGACGGATCGGAAAAGGGATCATTCCTTCCGTCAATCTCGTTGCCGATGCTCCACAAGATGATGCTCGGATGATTGCGGTCCCGGCGAACCATGTCCGAAATATCCGTCACCGACCATTGATCAAAACTTTCGCAGTACCCATAATGGCTTGCTGTGCCGAAACTCCATTGCACCATCCATTTATGCTTCCCCGGCGTAAATTCGTCAAATGCTTCGTCCATCACGACGAAGCCCACCCGATCGCACAGGTCCAGAAGTTCCGGGGCCGGCGGATTGTGGCTGGTGCGAATNNTTTCATCAACCATTCTGTCGCCGGATTTGATATGACTTCTTACAGTGTAAAGCTGAGGCGATTGGAGCGACCACAATTGCGGCTGTGGAATTGTTATTGTTTGAACCAGAGTTTGAACCGAGTTGCCGGCAGCGGAATCGGAAGAGGTGGCTGTCGCGACAATTGTTCCATCCGGCCCGACAATATCCGACCGCAACGAGA
>PMNP01000417.1 GCA_003161755.1 Ignavibacteriota bacterium
ACGGTTCGACGACCGTGTCGTCGGCAAGGTGGACGCTTTTGCGGCAGGTGCAAAGAAGATTCACATCGATATCGATCCAGCAGCGATCAGCAAGAATGTAGTGGTGGATCTTCCGATCGTCGGCGATGTGCGCTCAGTTCTTCGGAAGCTGAACGAACAGGTGATGCCGCTCGACACAAAGGAATGGCTCAGCACCATCGATGGGTGGAAGCGTGAGCACCCGTTGCGCTACAAGATCGGAGAAAAAATCTGTGCTCAGCATGTGATCCAGAAACTCGGCGAGCTGACCGGAGGCAATGCCGTGCTCGTCACCGACGTGGGACAGCATCAAATGTGGGCCGCGCAATTCTTTAACTTCATGCTTCCACGGACACATATCACGTCGGGCGGACTTGGGACCATGGGATTCTCGCTGCCGGCATCGATGGGGGCGGCGTNNGAAACGCTATTCCCAGGTAGAGATGTTTAGCCCGGACTTTGTGAAACTCGCCGACGCCTACGGCCTTCCGGGCTACAGGGCAAGGACAAGCGGTGAGGTTGAGGAAAAACTCCGGCTGGCACTCGATTATGCTGATGGACCGGTCCTAGTCGAATTTGTACTGGCCAGGGAAGAAAATGTCTATCCCATGATCCCAGCAGGAATGACCGTCCATGACTAGCTCGATACTCCCTTGCCGGTGGAAGCGGATGACGGAAATCGGAACGGGGACAGTTACGTCGTGAACGAAAAAGGGCGCAGAGTATTTGCCCAGGAGAAAGTATCATGACAAGAGTCAATGGACAATCGCCGATAATGGAAAAACTGCAAGCCACAGATCAGGGTGAGAGCAAGCCCCACACAGTGGCGCTGATGGTTGAAAATCGGTTTGGCGCATTTGCGCGCATCGCGGGACTCTTCGCAGCCAAGGGATACAACATTGACAGCATGACCGTCGGGCCGACGGAGGACGAGTCGATTTCCCGAATCACGATCGTCACCCATGGCGACGATCAGATTGTCGAGCAGATTCTGAAGCAGCTCAACAAGTTGATTGACGTCATCTTGGTTGTTGATTTGACGCACGACAGCTTTGTTGATCGCGAGCTGGTCCTGGTAAAAGTGCACTCGGCCCCACAAAATCGCTCGGAGATCATGCAGATCGGCGATATCTTCCGGGCAAAGGTGGTCGACATCAGTGGGAAATCGCTTACCATGGAGGCGACCGGAAGTCAGCAAAAGGTGGATGCCTTCATCAAGATGTTGAAACCCTTCCAGATTGTGGAAATGGCTCGGACGGGAAGAGTGGCACTCAAGCGGGAATTCCAGGGAGAGGTGTAATATGGACAATGTGATTAGAATATTCGACACAACGTTGCGCGATGGGGAACAGTCGCCGGGTGCAACGATGACCTCCGTGGAGAAGCTGGAAGTAGCCAGGGCTCTCACCAGACTCGGTGTGGATGNNGCTTCTCTTGACGACCTTGAAGGCGTTCGTCGGATCGCCGTGGAGGTCGGCACACCAACCGAAACGAGGAAAGAGCCGCCGATTATCTGCGGGCTTGCCCGGGCGAAAGCGAAGGACATTGAGAAGGCATGGGAAGCAGTCCGGTACGCTGCCAAACCAAGAATTCACTTGTTTCTTGCAACTTCACCGATTCACATGGAAATGAAATTGAAGATGACGCCGGCGGAGGTCGTCACCCGTGTAAAGGAAATGGTGGGGCTTGCCAGAAGCTTGTGTTCAGATGTCGAATTTAGCCCGGAAGACGCCGGAAGGAGCGTTCCTGAGNNGTGTTGAATGAAGCCATCAAAGCCGGCGCGACAACACTCAATATCCCAGATACCGTCGGCTATACGATGCCGGATGAGTTCGGCAAGTTGATTGCCGGGATCATAAAAAACGTCCCCGGAATTGAAAAGTGCATCGTCTCGGTTCATTGTCACGATGACCTCGGACTGGCAACGGCCAATACACTGGCTGGGATCCTGGCAGGCGCCCGCCAAGCCGAGGTAACGGTCAATGGCATTGGGGAACGGGCGGGGAACACGTCCCTCGAAGAAGTCGTTATGGCACTTCACACGCGTCGCTCGTTTTATGGTTTCGTGACGGGGATTGATTCAACGCAAATCATGCGAACCAGCAAGCTGGTCAGCAACTACACCGGCATCGCGGTTCAACCGAACAAGGCCATCGTCGGGGCGAATGCCTTTGCCCATGAGTCAGGTATCCACCAGGATGGCATGTTGAAACATCAGCAGACGTATGAAATCATGCGTCCCGAGACTGTGGGTGTCTCGCAGACACGACTGGTGTTGGGGAAGCACTCGGGTCGCCACGCGCTGCGGGTACGCTTCACGGAAATGGGATACGCCTTCACCGATGAGGAATTTGCCAAGGTGTTTGAGCGCTTCAAGAAGCTCGCCGACAAGAAGAAGCATATCGGTGATGCCGATCTTGAGACGATTGCCTCCGATGAAATCGGACAGTTGCGCGAAGTCTTTACACTCGATGGACTGCAGGTAGCATGCGGGACGATTGGAATGCCCACCGCTACTGTCCGACTTCGCGGTCCGGACGGCCAATCTCATGTGGAGGCGGCGGTGGGCACAGGGCCGGTTGATGCGATTTATAAGGCGATCGACGGAATCATCCAGGTCGAAGCGAAGCTGCTGGAATTCTCCGTCCATGCCGTAACGGAAGGGATCGATGCCATCGGTGAAGTGACCGTCCGTGTTGAAGCGAATCGCGTCCTTCAGGCCATGGATGCCCAGAAGGAGACGTCCGTACCACGCAGCTTTGGCGGCTACGGTGCGGATATGGACATCATCGTTGCCAGCGCCAAGGCATATCTCGCCGCTTTGAACAAGATCCTCGTCGAAAGCAAACAGTATCCTGTGGATGCAAAGGAACAGCCTTCCACGGAATCGTCATCGGCGCTGCCGGAGGTGAAAGCATGAGCGCAGTCCAAACGCTTTTTGAGAAAGTCTGGAATTCCCATGTCGTTGCGCAGGAACCCGAGGCGCCCGCGATCCTCTATATCGATCTCCACTTGATCCATGAAGTGACGTCTCCGCAGGCTTTTTCGGGACTTCGTAATCGCGGATTGAAAGTGCGGCGTCCGGATCGCACCGTTGCAACGGTGGACCATGGCGTGCCAACGCACGATCCTTCCCTTGGTATCACGGATCCCCTTGCGAAAAAACAGATTGAACTGCTCCACAAAAACGCCTCGGAGTTTGGCATCCGCGTGTACGGACTTGACAATCCGAACAGAGGGATCGTCCATGTCATCGGCCCGGAGCTTGGATTGACGCAACCCGGAATGACGATTGTCTGCGGCGACAGCCA
>PMNP01000209.1:0-14040 GCA_003161755.1 Ignavibacteriota bacterium
CCCATCATCACCTTGTCCTTGGATTCCTCAAAGTGGTGCATTGCCACTGCTTTGGCATT
Organism: Ignavibacteriota bacterium; assembly: GCA_003161755.1. The sequence continues at coordinate 60 of PMNP01000209.1, forward strand.
CTGGCGCGCTGCGAGAAGAGCGGCTTCGTTCACAAGATTTGCCAGGTCGGCTCCTGCGAGGCCGGGCGTTCCCTTGGCGAGTGTTTCCAGTTTCACGTCCTCGGCAAGGGGGATGTTCTTTGTATGAACCCGCAGAATTCCTTCGCGTCCCTTGACATCGGGCCGATCGACCACCACCTGGCGATCAAATCGTCCGGGTCTCATNNGCGTCGATTTCATCGATGAAGATAATGCACGGCGCGCTCTTCTTTCCCTGTTCGAAGAGATCGCGTACGCGGCTCGCCCCGACTCCCACGAACATTTCAACAAAATCGGCACCAGAGATCGAAAAGAACGGCACACCTGCTTCGCCGGCAACTGCGCGTGCAAGAAGGGTCTTGCCTGTTCCCGGAGGACCGAGGAGCAGCACACCCCGCGGTATCTTGCCGCCGAGTTTCTGGAACTTGCTCGGTTCCCGGAGGAACTCGATGATCTCCATCAGTTCCATCTTGGCTTCATCCGCACCTGCGACGTCCAGGAACGTCACCTTGGGCGCACCCTCATTCAGCATTTTCGCCCGGCTCTTGCCGAACGAGAAAATGCCGCGCGGTCCCGCCCCCTGCATCCGCCTCATCACCACAAACCAGACCACAAGGAGCAACACCCACGGGAGTGCGCTGATCAACGCGCTCATCCACTGGTTGTCCTCCTTTTGAATTGAAAATTGCACGCCGCGATCCTGCCAGTCCTTGATTACCGCGCTGTCAAGAATCGGAAGCGTCAGCACAAATTTCTGAAACTGGACGGACTTGCCGGCGCGAGTGACCGTTTGAGTCTCTTTTACCTCTCCATGAAAATCGTAGTTGGTAAGCTCCGACTTCTTGATCGTCGCCCGACCGATCTTGTTCCCGTCGAGCAGCTGCTGGTACTCCGTATATGTGACCTCGACTTCCGTCCCCTCCGCACCGCGGAACATGGTCATAATCAGAAAGACGAGCAGGATAATTGCCGACCACCCGAGCACAACCTTCAGCACTTTATTCCAGTTAAAGTCATCATCCTGTCGGAACTGTTGTCCCTGGCGTTTCTGGCGCAACTGCGGCCTTGAAGGCTGCCGTCGTTTGCCGCCGTCATTTCCTGGTTTCTGGTCTGTTTTCTTCTGTTCATCCATTGCGAGTAGCGTACTCCCTTCTCACGTCCCGGTTGCCTGTATACTTCAAACGGTAGATCGCCTTCAAATTACGCTTTCGTTGGGCATAATCCAAGCCGTACCCAACAACAAACACCTGTGGAATTTCGAATCCCACGTAGTCCAGGTGCATCTCCGGCCGGATTGCGGGTATTCTGCGCAATAGTGTAACAATCCTCAAAGATGCCGGGTTCTGAAGACCAATATGCGAAGTGATATAGGTCATCGAGAGACCCGAATCAACAATGTCCTCGACGACAAGAACATCTTTTCCTGTGACCTTACAGTTGAGGTCTTTGATCATCTCCACATTGCCGGAGCTGACCTTCGCATCTCCGTAGCTGGAGAGTTTCATGAAATCAACTTCACAGTCTATCGTCAATTCACGGACCAAGTCGGCAAAGAACANNTTGAGAATGCCGACAAGAACCGGGGTCTTCCCGCGATATTCGCGACTAATCCTCCGCGCGATTTCCTTGACCCGCTTCCTGATGCGCCGCTCGCCAATCATGACCACAAACCGTTCACCGTTGACGCTGATGGCTTTGGCCATTACCGGAAGCTCCATTGCGACGTTCAGCTCTTTTCCTATGTATCACCCGGAATGAAGCACAGCTTCAACATATTCCTGGTTTCCGAAGTCAGTTTGAACCGATCGTCAATGCGAAGACCGCAAAGCCACACCACATCGCCGCTTGCCGTCGTAAGCACAGGATGGCGCTTCTTTTCATGCAGCGGCACATGTGCATCGATAAGAAAATCACTCACCTTTTTTTTCCCCGACATCCCCAAAGNNGATCCGACAGCGAAGCCTCCTCCATCGTAAAGACGAACGAACCGAACTTGTATTGTCTGTTCCGGACAATTTCTACTGAAAATTCCTTCTCCACCTCGCTCTTCCTCAACATCAACAGATCCCGATCCTTCGACACTTCCCATCCGTTGCCGAGGTGGACACGGGATCCTGTCTCGCGGGACTTCAGATCAAGCACGGCATCCACCAACGCGCTGGTCGGAGGTAACTTCGCCGCTTCCTCGAGCACCGCCATCACGACATACTGTTGCAGGAGTTCTGGAAGTTCCGAAAGTCTCCCAATTGCAAGATTCCATTCCGCGGCTTGACCACGTACGCCAAGATCCGCCAGGATGGTTTTGGCCNNATCGACGTCCCGGAACAACTCCGCCGACCGCAACAGTTGCGAAGCAACCGAAGGGTTGATCTCCTTGCGAATAACAGGCAAGAGACGATGGCGGATGATGTTCCGCGTGTAGTGATCCTCCTCGTTGGAGGAGTCCGAACGGAATGACAATTTCCGTTCCGCAGCATACGAGAGGATTTCTTCCCGCGTGGCAAAACCCAATGGCCTGATGATCCCGCCATCATCACGCTGGAGAGGGATTCCCGCAAGCCCCCGGAGCCCTGTTCCCCGGATAAAGTGGAGAAGCATAGTCTCCGCATTATCGTCGGCATGATGTGCCGTTGCAACGGCATCACAGTGCAGCGATTCCCGAAGGCGACCTAAGAACTCGTAGCGCAAAGTCCTGGCAGTTTCCTGGATTCCGGTTCGAGCCTTTGCTGCCGCCGCCGCCGTATCCACACGCTCCACATGAACTTCGCACCCATAGCGCTTTCCCAACTCCCTCACGAACTGCTCGTCTCCATCCGATTCCCCGCCGCGCAGACCGTGGTTCATGTGTGCGAGCGTTAGTTGGAGACCCATTGCCGATCGTTCTTGGACCAGCAAGTCCGCGAGCACAGTGGAATCCACGCCGCCGCTGACAGCAACGATGATCCTCATGCCGTCAGCGATCAAGTGGTGTTGCCGGTTATAGGCATGGAAGCGGCCAATGAAAACATCCGATGAAGGCATCGGCGCAACNNCCTGAGCTATCCCGCCATGAGAACAAAGGACGGACATAAAATATAGGGAAATAGAGCCTCAATGGCAATAAACTTCAGGTGACGGTAGTGGCTGAAGTTGAAAACTCGGTAGATCATGGGACAATCTGTTAGTTCAGTCAAACCCAACTCTCTGGACGAATGAGCTTCTCCCCTCCACCAATATCAATTTCGGTATCTAGTTGGCACNNTATATGAATCACAAACGTCAATGAGCTGGTCGGCTCTACGACCGATGGGGAGGGCAACGCGAACCTGTTTGGTAGGATATAGCGCCTTGACTGCTTGGATCGCGGGGATTTGGTCACTGTCGCCAGATACAATAACTGCAATGTCGTGTCTATCTTGAATCGCGGAACGAAACAGGTGAATGGCTATATTCACGTCAGTTTGTTTCTCTTCCCTTCCAACATACTCCTTTTTGCAGATACTGCATAGTCTGTCTCTTTGCTTGAACTCACCATAAACAATGTGGACTCCTTTGAGTTCATTTGCGCGGATGAACAATCGATGCCTAGCTACCTTATCGGGCTTCCACGTCTGCAATGCTGTGAAGTAATATACTCCCACAATTGTATCGGTCTTTGGAACGAGAATTCGCGCCAGTTTTTCAAAATCCAACTACTTGTATTTATGATAAGCTGGCACGTCATTGAGTGCGTGGTAGAAATTAAAGCCGTCGATCAGCACAACAACTCTTGCCATGGACCCTCCAAAAATAAAAAACCCGAGTCCACAGGGATCTCGGGGCCAATGAGACACTAGATCTCAAAGGGATGACGACACAATATAGAGCTTGATCGTGTCATTGTCAAGGATTTTTTTGTTTGATCTAAATAAGTGAATCGTTTTTGACAATTCTCTCACCTTTAACGTATGCTCAGGATGACCTCTATTCTGCCGCAATTTTGTTTATTCAACTCTTTTTGGTCTGTTTCTTGAAGTTGTTTTTCACTCGTTTCCTATTCGCCCATAGACAGATCCCTAACGGTAGGGGTGAATGTGCTACTATCTGTATGTTCCTTTCTTTGATCTTGTCAGGGTGCATTTTCAGCAAGGCCAACCCCATCGTGGAGGAGCAACGGGTTGGGAAATGAGGAAGGACAATCACTGCCTATTAATCATCCATCGGGGGGAAAGGAGCCACTCTAGTGTGGCTGAACCGGGATGAAACCCCGATGTGACGCAAAGCTTGAGAAGTCCTCCTTTGCGCAAATGCAAAGGAAGACCGGTCTTCCTTGAAATTAGCAGGCTGGCAGTGTCGGTTAGCAACGGTTCATGGCCGACAAGGAGGAGACGCCGAAATGTGGTTGATTGCTTCGATAGGCCGCCAAGGAGCGCTCCCGCGCTTCCATCAGGCTTGAGCAAAGGGGTCAGTTTCACCGTCCGAATACCAAGGACGCGAGCGACGATTTCAACGGTTTCGGTGGCGCGGAGGAACGGACTGGAGAGGATGCATTCGACATTAATATCCATTCGTTTCATCGCCTTGGCGATACGTCGCATCTTCTCCTTGCCTGAGGCAGTGAGCCGTCGATCGGCATCGCGGGCGATGTTGCGTGCACTTCGCTCGGTGGCAATACCGTGTCTCATCAGGTACAGGTCCATTTTCATTCCGGCCAGAGAAGATCGATCGATGGCAGCACCCTGAGCGCTTCGGTAATAAGCCTCATTCTGCGGGCGGCAAGATACTCCATCACGGGGAGCATTGATACGCCGCGCCGCCGTGCAACACGCCGGCCGTAACGGCGGATGACGCCGGCAACCAAGGAAAAATCCTGCAGGTCGCCAAGCGATTTTTGAATGAGTCCAAGACTCTTAAAGTGCCGCCGGCGGACTTCCGGGAGGACAGGCGATAGAACCTCCGTGGCGTAGCGATATTTTTTGAGGGCGACCCGCACTCGGTGGAATGACCGCTCGTCATTGCGCCCAATAGCCTCGCGGAGGGCGAGGACGGCAAGATAGGCAGTCGCCCGGCCGGCATGAAGAGCCGAATCAATCGCCCGAAGTGCCGCCGCGTGTTCTCCCAGGCTTTTGAGCCTGACGGTCGCCGTGACAAGGCCCCGTTCCACGTCCATGATATCGATCTCGAGCAGTTTTACCATCGCTTCCCGTACGGCGAGTCGTTCAGCTGCGCGGATCTCGCGCACCAATGGAAGGAGGACAGGGAATCGTCTGGCAAGCAGCCGAAGCGCTCCCCGTTGGATCTCCAGGTCGCGTACGCTGTTCAGTTCCTTGAGGAACCTGCGCAGCGTTCGACGCGCGCGGTCCAACCCACCATCAGGCAGGGTTGCGCCTGCAATGGTAAGGACTGCCAGGAAGCGGCGCAGCGCAACGCGAAGGTCGTGGATTGTTTCAGCCGATCTGTGCGCGCGAAGCTCAGCCGCACGTGAGAGAAAGGTCCGACAGCGGGAATTGAGGGCTTCCGGGAGCAGCACCACCGGTGACAACCATATGCGATTTGCCGCATTGCGCGGGGATCGGCGGATGTGCCGGCGCCGTCCGGCGGCTGGTTTACTCCTCAATCACCACCCGCACATTGAACACCTGCTCGAACATCGCCGCCCGTTTCATCGTCGCCCATTTTTCGAGCATCATGTCCCCCTCCCCTTTCAGTCGGATCATCAGTTTGGGCTTCTTGAATTCCACCGCAATCGCTGTCACTCTCGACGCATGTTCATTGTCCAGCGCATCGGCAAGCCGGAGAATGGCTGCAAGCTTGGATACTACCACACGCTCTTTCGCGGAAAGAAGCCGATACCCGTCGTGCTGGATCTTCGGCGGAGATTTCCGATGATACCGTGCTACGTTGCCGATGATAGCCGTTTGCACTTTTGTGAGACCAACAAGCGGGCTGTTGGTGATAATATAGAGGGTGTGCTTGTGATGTTCCGACACGTTCACAAACGCGCCGACATCATGCAGCATCGCCGCGACTTCCAGCAAGAGCCGGTGTTCGATGCCGAGGTTGTGAATGGACTTCGTTTGATCGAAAAGTTGGACCGCATACCGGGAGACGGTGACGCCATGTTGTTCATCGAACCCGTATTTCTTCCCGAGTTGGAGGGCTGCTGCCACAACCTGGTCACGCCGGGCGGTCCGACGATTGCCATACAGTTCATCACCCATATCGAGGAGAAGGCCTTCTTTGAGGCCGACTTTGGGAACGGCCAGCTCCTCCACCTTCGCCGCACGCATGATGGTCCGGAGGACAAGCGCCGCGGGCACGATCACATCGGAGCGATCCGGACGAAGCCCAAGGTCCTGAACCCGCTCTTCAAACGTGAGAGCTTGGAGTCTTTTGATAAGTTCGTCGAGATCTCCCAGTTTCATTCCCCCATCCCGATCGCGGTCCAGCAGCGGCTTCACCAGATCGGCAAGCGCTTCGATATTACCGCCGGTGCCCACACACAAATCGAATGTCCTGTCACCAATATCGCGCGCAATTCTCTTGCGGACTGCCTCCATGTATTCTGAGAGCAGCACGGTGAAGCGGGCTTGTCCATGTTTCTTTTCTTCCAGCATCTGGAGGAGGCGTACAGCGCCGATGCGGAAACTCTCGGTGGAGAGGATGGTCACATCGGAAGCAAAGGTGATTTCCGAACTGCCGCCGCCGATGTCGATAAGGAGGGCGAGTTTGTTTTTAAGATTCACCTTATCGATCACCGCAAGATGGATGAGACGCGCCTCTTCTTCGGGACCGATGACTTCAATGTCAATGCCGGAGGTACTCGCAATGCGGTCGACAAACAGCTCGCAATTCAACGCCTCCCTGACTGCACTCGTCGCCACCGCACGCACCTTGACAGCCCCGCGCCGGGCAATGGCGTCGCGGAATCGCTGAAATGCAGTCACCGCGGCTTCAATCGATTCTTCGCTGATCGAGCCGTGCGTAAACGTGTCCTGGCCCAATCGGACTGCTTCCCGCATGCCTTCCAGAACGGTGAGATGGCGTGATTCATCCACCTCCCCTATCGCCAGGCGAAGAGCATTGGAGCCGACATCAAGAGCAGCAAGAACAGGCATTCGTTACTTCGTTGATTGTGTGAGGAGTATTTTTGCGTAATGAGCCGCCCCGACCAAGGCAATCCGGTCGTTCGTGATCACCACCACAGGGATCTGTTTCATGAAATCGACAAACCTCCCCTTGGCGTTAAAGGCGTCGACAAACGCGCCGGATGTCATCGAGGCCAGAATTTTGGGGGCAATGCCCCCTCCGACATAGACACCGCCGCGGGCAAGGAATTTCAGGGCAATATTCCCCGCCTCAGCACCATAGATCCTGACAAAGAGGTCGAGTGCCTCGCGGCATGTTGGATCTTTTCCGGCCATAGCAGCGCGAGACACGACTGCAGCGGGATCTTCCTTCGCCATTTCCTCCTTCAGCCAAACCGGCGCAGCCTTCCTCGATCGTTCCAGAAGAAACTCATACAAGACGTGAACGCCCGATCCGGAGAGCAATCTCTCGCAGCTCACGTGATCATGGCGCTTGAGAAGAAACGCAAGGAGATCCGATTCGATCAGGTTTCGGGGGGCAAAGTCCGCGTGGCCCCCCTCCGAAGGCATGGCACGATAGCGATACCCGTCCCACACCAGTGCACATTCTCCCAAGCCGGTTCCTGCGGCAATGACCCCGATAGCCGCCCGCTCCTGGACCACTCCCTTCTGAAGAACGACCCGTTCCTCAGGCCGCAGTTGGAGCATACCATAGGCTGTCGCTTCCATGTCGTTCAACAAGCCAACCGGAACTCCCAGTTGCGCCCGGAGTTCTGCCGCGTCGATATCCCACTGGAGATTTGTCACTTTGCAGCGGTCGTTGACCACCGGTCCGGCGATGCCAAAGGCGGCTGCGTCGATCGTTTCGGGACGATCACGGTTCAGCGCGTCGAGCACAGCCTGAAGTGATGTGAATTGCTGACTGGGATAGCTTTGCACTCCGGCGGGAATGAGGTTTTGTCCTTCGTGTTTGTACAACGCCAGATTAACCTTTGTGCCACCAACGTCTCCAGCGAGAATCATGGTAACTCCGTCGTCGATAGATGTGAAGCTGCGTCCCGGTCGGCGTACCATAGAAGCTCTCCGGAGTGCGGAGCGATCCTGCATGCCGGGAGTTGTGCTCCCGGATCGGTATGGACGGTATTCAGGATTGCAGCTTTGTTCTGGCCCGACACGAGAAACAGCACCGTGCGGGCATTGTTCAGCAGAGGATAAGTCATGGTAATCCGCCACGCTCCCATCCGCTCTACAAAGACTTCGGCAATCAAACGATCCTTTTCGTGGAGAACAGGAGTACCGGGAAACAACGACGCCGTATGTCCATCGATCCCGAGACCAAGAAGCACCATAGTCAGGCGTGGAACAGCAGGACGCGCAGATCCCAATGCCGTGAAAAGTTCCGTCTCATAGATTCCTGCTGCATCGGCGGNNCGGGAGGTGACGCAGAAATGCCTGCTGAACCATATGGTAGTTGCTGTCCGGATGCGTCGGCGGAACGCAACGCTCATCGCCCCAGAAGAAATGGACGCGAGACCAATCGACCCGTTTCGCATAACGATCCGAAGCCAGCAACTCATACACCGATTGGGGAGTATTTCCACCGGAGAAGACGAAGGATGCCGGGCCACTCTCGAGCAAGGCACTGCCCATGACGGAAACGATTTTTTCGGCCGCACCGTGCGCCAGTGCATCTGCGGTGGGAAACACCTGGATCGTATCGTTCATCGCATGCGGCCTCTTCCCCGGGACTTCCAGCCTGAACATGCCACTCGCCGTGACTGAACGGAAGGTGGCTGGTGTTACCCTCCGTAGGAAATTGGTTTTGGAATTTCAAAATGCGCGCGGGCCGTTGACCCGATTTTCGCATTCACTTCATCAAAAAATACCTGGAATCTCCGGACATAATCCGCGAAGTTTTCCCGCGCGAGCTCGAGTTCCTTCTTCTCTTCCAGGGTCAGACGGTTCAGATCACCTGACAACAACGGCTTCTTGAAATAGAACAGCGTACTGAATTTGATGAGGATGCTCATGTCGTTCAAGATTCCCTTCACTTCTCCGAGTGACATCTCCTTCCCGGACTCGGACATTCTCAAGTACAGCCCGGAGATAAGCTGGTCGGAATACGCAAAGATATCCTTATCGACCATCTCCTGACCGATTCTTGTTCCCACTCCTTCGAGGACCCTTACGATGGAATCTTCACTGCGTTGGGTGACAAGTTCGCTGAACCTCTGGAGGTAGTCGAGAAGATGGAAATGCGTCTGGCGGAGGTAATTGCGTACCGAAAGCACCTGAATTCCCCTGCGGATCGACTCTTCGAAATACTTGTAGAGAATGACTGCAACGAGAATCGATAGCAGATAAAAGAACCAATGGGGAAAGGTCGACTGTCTCCCAAAGAACCAGTTCAGTATTGTGCCGACTGCAATGAGCACACTGGAAATGGTCGTAATGCTGTTAATCCATTTTTTCTCGTGGCCCGACGATGCACTATCGGGCTTCACTGTTGCCTCCGCCATACTCCCTCCTTGATGACTTGATGGAAAACGAAATGGAGGATCTTTATCGCCAGAACTGTGGGAATCAGTGTATTTTACTCATTCTTCATGCTAGAATCAACGGAAGGAACGGAACCTTCCAGGCGAAAAAACGCGTTTCTGTAAGGGTGAAACGTATACTGCATATCCGCATGCAGCGCGCATTCGGCCATGCCTTGATGAAGCCCAGCTTTACTGTTCAACAATAACACAACGAGGATACCGTATGGCCCGCAGAACCCCATTGGAAGAGGCAGAGCTTCGCAGGAGGCTCGCGGGATTGGAGGGATGGACCCTTGAAAGCGGGAAGCTCCACAAAGAATATCGCTTCAAGGACTTCACGGAGGCGTTTACCTTCATGTCCTTGTCGGCACGATCTGCAGAGACGATGAACCACCACCCAGAATGGTCTAACGTGTATAACGTCGTCATTGTCGATCTCTCGACTCACGACGCCGGAGGCGTTACCGATCTCGATTTCCTTCTTGCTCAAGAAATGGAAAAGAACGTGCGTGACAGGCATCCGTGACGGCGGATTTATCCCTGCTTCGTTAATGACCCGACCAGACCATTGAGATCAGCATGTGCTGCATTAACGGTCTTTGCTGGTCCTGTGAGTTTGAAGAACACGAGTCCTTGGGGGGCTTCAACAATCGCCCCCAGGAGTCGGTAGTTTTCCTTCTCGCCAGTGGGCGCCATCATCGGACCGCTTGGCGCAAGGTATGCGCCTGAGATGGCCACGGTGGTCACCTTCAAGCCACCCACGTCCATCGTGCCGCGCTCGGGTGAAGCTGCGTGACTGAACTGACCGTACCAACGATCGATGTTGGCATCGACGCTCCCGCCCTGCTCACTGCCAAAATAGAACACTGCGCATTCGGCAGGTTCCGAGTCTCCTTCGGCGGCTGGAATTGCATACGTTGCCACCCGCNNGTCTGCCATCGTGCGGGAATCGACCAAACCACGCCTGCCGCAGATCCAGTGGCGGATCCAAGCGTTGCCGAGTGTCCCGAATCCTGTTTCTTGCTGCACCCCACCAACGCGAGGAGAAGAACCCCCACCGCTCCTGCAACAATTATTCCTCGAATCATGACAATGTTATCCTTTCCAATATTCATCTGCCAATGTTCATCCTATCGAATGCCATTCTTGCGCCAATGCACCGTGTGCCTGGCGGCACGACAACTGCTTTTCACGAAGGGATTGGTTGATGGGTGAAACAGTCTCACGAACTATAACATACGAAGGGGCGTATTTCGTTCTCGAAGAAGGGGGATTCCTGCGTTAGAACACCATGGCAAGTGTCACGCCCCCGCCGTCGCGTTGAAGATCAGGATGAAGAACAAACCGGCACCGGCCCGGTTGATCGTTTTCGGAGAGCCTGCCGTCGGTTCCGCGCGCGACGATTTTGCCAAACATGTAGCCGATGGCAATGCCCAACGGAAGGTCGCTGTACCAATGGTAGCGCACGTTTACCAGGCTGAATCCAACGCCGGCCACGATGACATATCCCACCGGACGGATCCACGTTGCTTCGGGATAATTCGCGGCAATAGTGGTTACTGTGGCCATCGTGGTGGCAATGTGACCGGAAGGAAACGCATAATATTTCGGTTGATTCTTTTGGTACTTCGCGGGGCTCGGAAAGAGACGCCACATGCCCCTGTCTGAGGTTGCCAATTCCGGACTTTCTTTCCCAGCTATGCGTTTGAGCACTTGCACGGTAATGCCGGTTACGACCAAAGCCTCTAACGTCTGACTCGCTGTGCGAAGTGCGCGGTGATCGTTTCCCACCAATCCATACAGACCAAATGCGACTGCCACTCCAGCATGGACCGCACCATCTCCAAGATGGACCGTAAAATCGCTCACATCACGGACGAATGGAGATTTTCTGTAGAGCCGATCTGATGCGTTGAATGCCTGGTGATCCACAAGAACAAGCACACCTGTCAGCGCTCCCACTCCGAGCACGATGGGAAGGTTTTCCGGTCTGACCACCACTTTGCCTGCTGTCGCCCAGTCCGAGGGAAGATTTGTTACAGCATCGTGCCAGGTAAGCTCATCAGAAGAGGGGGCAAGATCTGAACGAGCCGCGATGTTGAGCGANNCAATCGGCGGCCATGATCGCAGACTGCTCTGGTCCGGACATGGTTGTTTGAGCCACTGCGGCAATCGGCGCAATGACCAGACAAAGAGAACTGGCGAGAAAGAGGAATTTTGAATGCAACCTACTCATGACTTCCCGTGTCGGTTCTTCTCACTGAACGTAAGAGATTCTCCTCTCCCTTCCACCTGGACTTATTGCGACCAGACAGGGAGCAGAGAGATGGCCAGACTACAATTTCATCATCACCCCGATGCCCGCGCCATACGGGCTCAACATAGGCCCGACGGTGAATTTCTGGGGTTCTCTCGCCTTCTCGGACGGGAGCCCTTCCGGATGCGCGGCGATCATCCCAAACATATAGCCAATCGCGATACCGAGNNATCGGCTTGACCCATTTCCATTCCGGATAGTTTTCAGAAATGACTGTCACTGTCGCGATCGTTGTGGCAATGTGACCGGAGGGATACGCATCGTAATGGGGAACACGTTTGTGATACGTGATTTGGTTGGGGAAAAAATCCCACCGGCCATTCGATCGTGTGGAGACGAACGGACTTTCCCGTCCGGTGATGTGCTTCAATGTCTGCACCACAATCCCGCAGGCGAGGATTGCTTCGACGATTTCGCTTCCTGTCTTCACCGAGCGTTTGTCGTTCCAGATCAGCCCATAGGCTGCGAAAGCTGCGGAAAGGTCAAATTGCGGCATTCCATCACCGACCTGTTCAAACTGATCGCTCACCGACGCGACGAACCGCGAGCTGTTATACCAGCGATCCGACGCCTTCCATGTTTCCCCATCAGTGGCAATGAGGGCGCCGGTCAGCACAGTCATGCCCATAAACGCTGGGATATTCTCGGAGCGAAATGTGATATTGCTGCATCGGACCCAATCGCCGGGGATTCTGGTCAACATCGTGTACCATTTGATCGACTCATCACCAGACGAGTCGAGCGGCGCCGTAGTCTGAAGCGATTCGTGCGGCAGACGCGTCGCGCTGGCTGATGAATCCTGGCCACGACAAACATCAGCAGCAAACAGCAACAGAGCAACGATGAGCAGTGCGATATCCTTAGGCAAAGCGTTATACTTCAATGCTTCTCTTTCATAGTGCAAGGATCGGGGATTGGTTGGGACTAATCCACAGGGAAATTGGGAAGAAAACCTACAATTTATCCAGTATCGGGAAAAGGAAAGGAAATTGCAAGGAGTTGCTGCTTCAGGACTGTGATGCGCGTCAATTCGCGCGAGACGATTTGTCCACAGTGACCTCCAATGCTCGCCCGTTGAATCTCTCGTTTGGGGCAACTATATTGCCCCTGCACTAGTGAGGTTCTGTGAATACAAAAGAAATTGCCACTTCACAATTCTGCGCATCCCTCGAGATGCTCAAAGAAGCGATCACCCGGTGTCCTCAGGGAGAGTGGACCAACCCCGAACCGAAGAACAAATTCTGGCATATCGCCTACCATACCCTATTCTACACACATATGTACCTGCAGGAATCGGAGAAACAATACGTTCCTTGGGACAAGCACAGAGAGCAGTATCAGTTCATGGGACCTCTCCCGTGGCCTCCGCACAACGTGCCGGTTATCGGCGAGCCATATACCAAAGACGAAGTCATCGAGTATTGGAACATTTGCCGCAAACAAGTCCAACCTCACATCTCTTCACTTGACCTTGAGGCAGGGTCGGGCTTTCCCTGGCTGCCATTCAACAAGCTGGAGCTCCAGTTTTATACTATCAGACACATCCAGCACCACACCGGTGCGCTCATTGATCGGCTGAGAACCCGGCACAACATTGGGATTGCGTGGGTGCGGATGATGGCATCGGAACAGGCTCCATGACAATCAGACGTCAAGTGAGCGAACCCGTATTCCAAACAGAGTCAAGTCTTATCAGGCGAGGGTGGTCGTGAAGAGCACAACATTTCCCTCGCACCTGGGAGCCGGTCTGCTGTGCCACGAAATGGATTGGTGGGAGCACAACGAGGATGAACACGCATAGGCTGCAGTATCTCTATTCTATCTTTCGCGTACTGTCTACGGAGGAATATCGTGAGCTTCTCAGACCTGAATCGTGTCCGCCATCCCCTGTTATTGTGCATTCTCTTCATCACAACCACCATCGCTCAAGCACAGGATTTGACGCCCGGCAAAGTCAATGAACTTTCCTTCTCAGAGGCGGGATTTTCCCCCACGCTGCATGCGATGATGACCGGAACAACGGTAACGCCCACAATGACATATCGCCTTCCGGATGATTA
>PMNP01000209.1:14098-14250 GCA_003161755.1 Ignavibacteriota bacterium
GTAAGAAGAGCGCCATGGTGGGGTTCTCCAACGGGGCTCTTACGATTGCAGTGCTGGTTTCTCTGCACGACGAGTTCATCCTCGACCACTTCAAGAATTTCTGCCTTGTGGACCACGGCATGTTCCATCTGATGGACCTCCATAAAAAAGGA
>PMNP01000127.1 GCA_003161755.1 Ignavibacteriota bacterium
CCGCGGCACTCTTGTGCCGGCAGGGTCATGATGTTGTCGGTATTACCATCAAGACCTACCGGTACGAAGATGTTGGGGGAAATGAAGGCAATGAGAGCAGTTGCTGTTCCTTGGATGGGATCAACGATGCAAGAGCTGTTGCTGCCCAATGGGGGTTCCCACACTTCGTGCTGGATTTTAGCGAGAGATTTGACCGTGATGTTATCTCACCGTTTGTTTCAGAATACCTTTCGGGACGAACGCCCAATCCGTGCGTTTTGTGCAACCGATCGATCAAGTGGGAAGAATTGCTCCGTAAGGCTGATGCGCTGGGTGCAGAATATATTGCAACAGGGCACTATGCCCGGATGACACGTGATGACCGCATGGAACGGAGTTGGATATCGGTGGGTAACGACAAGGACAAGGATCAGTCCTATGCGCTTTGGACACTCACCCAGGATTTGCTCGGCAGGACGCTGTTTCCTCTCGGGTCCATGACGAAGACCGAAGTGAGGGCCCTGGCCGATGAACTTGGTTTAGCCTGCGCCAGGAAAGCGGAAAGTTTTGAGATCTGTTTCATTCCGGATAATCGATACGACAGGTTCCTGAGCGAGCGGACTCCCGGTTTGCGCGAGTCAGTGAATGCCGGAGAGATCGTCATGGATGGAAAAGTTTTGGGTCATCACCAGGGATATCCATTCTATACGGTCGGACAACGAAAAGGGCTGGGAATTGCGACGGGCGAGCCTCTCTATGTCACGGCAATTGATCCACAAAAGAACACCGTTCACGTCGGACGCGAAGAGTCGTTATTGCACAATGCGCTCATCGCCCGTGACGTTCAGTGCATGAAGTATGCAAAGCTCCCCGACGGAATATCGGTGTTAGGCAGGATACGCTACAAGGATGCGGGAGATACAGCCAAAGCGTGGATCGATCCCGACGGCACACTGCGTGTCATCTTTGACGCACCACGCAGGGCGATCACTCCTGGACAATCGGTTGTTCTCTATGAAGGGGGTGACCTTGTGGCGGGTGGAATCATTGAACGGGCATTCGACGCTGAAAGGAATGTCTCGCCCTAGAGAGCATTGCCAGCACTTTGGAATTGATCAGACGTTTGGCTAACCACAATCTCCTGGAACCACATGTTTCTCACACATAGAATCGCGAACGCGTTTGGTTTCATCAGCCTCGGCATTCTCATCATCGTCTTCGTTTTGCGATGGGGAGGAATTCTGCCAGAGTACCTATTCATGCCGATCTTTCTTGTTGCGCTCGCATTGTTCCTCTTGCGGCTGACCATTCGGCTTATTATTGCCAGGCGGGACCGATTGGGCGATCGCAAAGAGGACGTTTCTGTGCAATGGACAGAAGAGGGGCCGGAAGAAGAAAAGAAATCTGAAACAACCGGCCCCTGACATGCACCTTACTCTTTTGGAGTGCTCTTGCGCGCTATGAAGTAGAAAATCAACAATCCCACCCCACCGAACAAGAGAATGATTCCCGGCATGAATCCATCGTTGACGTTGTAAAGATGATCGATGATCCCTCCCACGAGTACACCCAATCCCACCATAACAAGGAGGATTCCAAACTTGAGCGAACTCAGCGCCTGTCTGCTACCATACATTTTTCCAAAGACCGCCTGCACGTCCGTTTGATTCATCCCCTTTTCCAGAATGGACATTCGCTCTTTGTGCTTTGTCAAAATAACGCTTCCGATGAGGAGCAGGGTCGAGACAATGGCGAAGATTCCGACAATGAAAGGGGGTTCCATGGTGCGCCTCCCGGTTCTGTAGTGAGGATTCTGTTGTTTGACCGTTTAGACGCTGACGGTTGCAGGAATGTTTCAAGGGAGAAAATGAAACAATTGAGGGGGTCTTTGGCGTCTAATGACTAAGGAGATTCCTCTTGCGCTATGGTGGACCATCTGGACACACACATCCTTGTTGAAGTTCGCGCCGGCAAACCGCGTGCGTTTGGCCAATTGATAGACCGTTACAAAGACAAAGCTATGACCCTTTCGTTCCGTCTTCTTGGCGATCGAAGGGAGGCAGAGGAGGCGGTGCAGGATGCTTTTGTGAATGCCTTTCGCCGGCTGGATCAGTTCCGTGAGAATTCGGGATTTGGTACCTGGTATTATCGGATTCTCTATAATGTGTGCATGACCCGTCTCCGGAAACGGCAGACAGCCATACGCTATGCAACGCTTACACAGGAGGATTCCGAAATCTGCGCCGACACCGACAATCCTTTGGAAGACCTTATTGAACGTGGCGACCTCCAGTCGATTGTGTCCGAGGAGCTTGCAAATCTTCCTGAACAATACAGGGCTGCGTTGACACTCTTTTATGTCCAGGATTTGAAGTATGAACAGATTGTCGAGGTCATGGAAATCCCGCTTGGGACAGTGAAGACCTTTCTCTTCCGAGGCAAGACCATGCTTCGCAAGAGACTTCAGCGGCGTCTATGGTCGGAGGTGCATGTCGCATGAATGAGAATCCGATGCATATCCACGAAGAACTGCTCGAAGAATACCTTGATGGCACGATAAACGATCAGGGGNNCCACCTCGATGTGTGTCAGTCATGTCGGAAAGAAGTGCGGGCACTGCGCAGGGTAGGTGAGTCGGTGAAATTGCTGCCGCTCGATGGTTTGGGTCCGGCCTTTACGGAGTCTGTCCTTGATCGTCTCGATGGGTCATCGTTCGCGAAAGGGGTGAATCTGGTTACCATTCTTTCGGGGTTGATCGCACTGGTGTGCGTTTCGGGAATGGTTCTCGCAGCATTCGTGATGACGGGAGTCATATCTTTGGGGGAAATTGCCCAGGGGAACTCGCAGGTCCATGCACANNGTTGTAGCAGGGTTCCTGACCAACGTTGGACGATGGGTGGGGTTCCGAATGCCATCGCCATCAACAACGACCGTGATGATGACAGCTTTTGCCGGGCTCGTTCTGTTCGCACTTGCCGATAGGTTCCTGGGTCGGCGAATTCTTCGCAGTCAGGGCGCGGAGTAGGATTCCCTGTCACCGGCATTATCCTGCAGAGGTCAGATAGCATAGCGGTTTCTTGCCAAGAATCTCAGCCCAGTGGGGAGTGTTCGCTGGGATGTCGATCTTGTCTCCGGGTTCGAGAGTCCAGGTGTCCCGTTCATTTCCAATCTTCAGCTTTCCCGAAACCACTACCACGAAATCATCGAAGTTGTGTTTGTGCATCCCATAACGAGTCCCGGGGGGATCCGTTACGATTTCGCATGCGTGGCCGGAAGACTCCAACAAGGCCTTCAACGATTCAAGCGTGGCTTTCTTTGCGTCAGCCAGCTTGCTGACATCCATAACCTTGGGAGAGTGTGCCATTGATGGATTCCTAATGTTGGGCCTGAGTATCCATACCCACGCAGGTTTTGTAATACTGCTCATACTGGTCGACAATCTTTCGAGTGTCGAAGAAATCAATTGCTCGCTGCCGTGCGGCGTGCCCGAACATGATACGTTTCGTGTCATTGGTCAGCAGATCGATGGCATAGCGGGCCATCCTGTCGACATCTCCGATTTCCGCAATATATCCTGTTTCTCCGTGCACCTGAAGTTCAGGCAACCCACCCACGCTGGACGACACAACCGGCACCTCGCATGACATCGCTTCGAGCGCCGAGAGTCCAAAGCTCTCCGATTGGCTTGGCATGAGCATGAGATCGGCCGCCGAGAGGATTGTCACCAATTCGAGCTGTTTGCCGAGAAATCGGACATCGTCCTGGAGTTCCAATTCCCGCACAAGGATCTCGCAGGCTGATCGATCAGGCCCGTCACCCACAAGAAAGAGTTTGGATGGGATTTTTTTCCGCACAAGGCTGAAGATCTTGATCACGTCGGGAACACGCTTGACGAGGCGGAAATTTGAAATGTGAACGAGGATCTTTTCGTTGTTGGGAGCAAACCGTTCACGTACCTGGGTGCATTGCATACGCTGAAATTTGTCTGTATCGACAAAATTCGGAATAACCTGAATGTCCTTGTTGATGCCGTAGTTGGTCAGTGTTTTTTCCTTCAGGAATCTTGACACCGCCGTCACTCCGTCGCTTTGCTCGATGCTGAATTTCATCACCGGGAGGAAACTGGGCTCCAGGCCAACGAGCGTTATATCCGTCCCATGCAGGGTGGTGATAATCTTCATGTCGGCCTTCAAGATCTCGCGGGCCAGGTAGGCAGAAATGGCATGGGGAATTGCGTAGTGGGCGTGGAGCACATCAAGTTTCTCAAACCGTCCCACTTCAACAATCTTGCTTGCGAGTGCGGGAGTATAGAGGGGAAAATCGAAGAGGGGATAGCTNNCCTGGAATCCCTCCAGCCGCATCGGGACAGCATAGCTGATGAAATGAATCTGGTGTCCCCGAAGGGCCAACGCTTTTCCCAGTTCTGTGGCAACAACGCCGCTCCCTCCGTAGGTGGGATAGCAGACAATTCCGATGCGCATAAGGTTTTCTCCGTTCGTGAAGATAAAGAAGGGGAAGGTCGCACGCAAGTCGTAGGGGTTGCAGGAGGGAGAAAAATCAGCTAGTATACATCTTTCTT
>PMNP01000164.1 GCA_003161755.1 Ignavibacteriota bacterium
TCGCTCAGCCAGTGATTGTAGCTCAGAGCCACGTTCCCTTAAGAACCTCTGACCAAGCTTCCGGTTTTGCTTTACGCTACCTGCTACCTGCTCTTCCCTACCTGCTCTCCGACTCGCATTGACTATGCGCCGTATACCAGTGTATCGCCAACAGCCACGCCCATGACCGATCTGCTCTCCGGCCATCATCCAGCAACGAATCTCGTCGGCCTTCACCCGACGGGAGCCGGGATGATGCGGCTGTACTTTCGAGAGNNAGATGAGCAGTTTTATCCCTTCTTCCATCTCTCCGACCGGTCACTTCTTCGAACCTATCAGCGGAAACACTGGATTAAAGAGCTTGGTGGAACGGGATACTACCGGTACCTCTGCGCGTTCGAAGATTGGTCAGCCCTCTGGGAGGCAGTTCGCATTATCATGGATTCCCTCTTCCTCAAAGGATACGGCCGGCCGCAATCCTACCAGGAAGTCGAACATCTTCATCTTCTTAATGACCCCATAACGCAGTTCCTGATGCAAACCGGCCGGACGCTGTTCAAGGGGATGAAGATGGACGACCTTCATCGCCTCCAGCTGGATATCGAGACGTACACTTCANNCATTATTCTCGTGTCACTTTCCGACAATCACGGTTGGGAAGAGGTCATTGATGGGCAGAAGAAGACAGAAGCCGAAATGCTGAAGGAGCTGGTCTCCGTCATCCATGACCGCGATCCGGACGTTATCGAGGGGCACAATATCCTTGGTTTCGATCTTCCCTATATTCTTGCCCGTTGCGCCCAACATGAGATCCCCTTCGCCATTGGACGCGATCAGTCGGTCCCGGCAGTATCAGAATCGCGCAGAGCCTTTGGCGATCAGTCAACGGAGCTCACACTTTCAGGCATTGCCGGACGTCATGTCATCGATACGCTCCACCTTGTTCAGAACTACGACGCGACGAAGCGCTCGATGGAAAGCTACGGACTGAAGTACGCGGCTCGATACTTTGGACTATCGTCCGCAGAACGGACGTATGTCGAGGGTGAACGCATCAGCTGGTATTGGGACCACGAGCCGGCNNGTATGCCCTCGATGATGCCAGGGAAACCCGGGCCCTTGCCAGTCATCTCTCAGGGAGTTCGTTCTACCTCGCCCAGTTGCTCCCCATGAGCTACGGCTATGTCAGTCGATCCGGCGCGGCAACGAAGATCGAGACGCTGCTTCAACGGGCCTATCTCAGGGCCCGTCATTCCCTCCCCCGGCCATCAGAGGGAGCGCAGACCTCCGGCGGCTATACAGACATTTTTCTCACCGGAGTTGTCGGGCCGATCGTTCATGCCGATGTGGAATCGCTCTATCCTTCACTCATGACCTCCCAGCACATTGCGCCGGCGTCCGACACGTTGGGTGTTTTTCTCCAACTCCTTGAAGAGCTGACACGCCTCCGGTTGGAGACCAAACGATCCATGCAAGCGGAAACGGAGACCGTTGAACGATCACGACTCGATGCAATGCAGTCATCCTTCAAGATCCTCATAAACTCCTTCTATGGGTATCTCGGTTACAGCCGCGCGTTGTTCAACGATTTTGCCCAAGCCGATCGTGTGACGAAGACCGGACAGGAAGTTCTGCGCAGCATGATCGCGTGGCTTCGCAATGAAGGGGGAACCGTTGTGGAAGTCGATACTGACGGCGTGCTGGTGGTGCCACCATCCTCGGCAGCCGATGAGCAGGGGGAGCGCGCATTGACAGCTGCGCTCTCCCAGCGGTTACCCGATGGTATTACGGTGGCATTCAGCGGGCGGTACCGCAAGATGTTGAGTTACAGAAAGAAGAATTATGCTCTTTTGGGATATGATGGACATGTCATCATTAAGGGATCGTCGCTGATATCCCGCAGCATGGAAGGATTCGGTCGATCGTTCATCAAGGAAGCCATCAAGAGGATTCTCGACGAGGATATCGCCGGACTTCATGCGTTGTACATCTCGTGGCACAAGACAATCCTGACTCNNGTAGCCTTGTCGGGCGGGCGAGGAGTGAAGGCGGGCGAGCGGATCGCCTACTATATCACCGGTTCGGATCCAAACGTGAAGGGCTTTGAACATTGCCGATCGGCTGACGAATGGGATCCAAATTTTCCTGATGAGAATACTGCATTCTATATTCGCAGGCTCGATGAGTTTGCTGAGAAATTCAGGGATTTCTTCAAGCCTGCCGACTTTCAGGAGGTGTTCTCCCCCGAGGGGCTGTTTCCCTTCCAGGCGCGTGGGATAGAGATTCTCGTGAAGTCGATAACGACATCATCCTCTGAAGATCCAATGAGTTTGGGGTCGGAATTTTCAGCAGAAATGCCATAATTCCGTCACAATCTGCATGGTATAACTTAGTTGCTTCTTTCCCTTTCATTTGCTACACTGTCCGCGACGGAGGGACGCTCTTCCCGTAGTGGAGTCGCTTCCGAAGTTCTCGCGCTGTCATTTCCAGCCACCTTCTTCACCTTAACGTACGATGTGCCTCCGGGTCGCCCAGACTCGTGCCATGATCGTGGAGGAATCTCTCCAGCGCGATGGACACTCATCGGCAACAGCCAGCCCACCTGCCGAGAATGATCACAGATGAACACATGGGGGTCAGGTGTTTGTCATCCGGCAACGGCGCATGGGTGCAGCATGGTGATGCCGCATCTACTCCAGTGCAAGGAAGGCAACGGCAATGGAACGAGGCAAAGTGAAGTGGTTCAACAACGGTAAAGGCTACGGCTTTATCACTCGGGACAATGGAGCGGATCTGTTCGTCCATTTCAAAGGCATTCTTGGTGAAGGCTATAAAACACTCAAGCAGGGCGAGCAGGTCACATTTGAAATCGAGAAGTGCGAGCAAGGTCTTCAGGCAGTGAAAGTCGTCCGAGAAGGACTGCCCCCGAAAAAGCCTGGGCCGGTTGTATTGAGTTGATCATTCCGATATCGGCCCTTCCTTCCTGCTGGAAAGGCGCACAAGAGAACTCGCTTTTCACGAGCGGTGAGCACTCACCCACTCCTTCACGTACCGGATGATATCCTGTGTTGATGCTCCCGGGGTGAACAACTCCCCCACGCCGAGCATCTTGAGTTGCGCGACGTCCTTGTCGGGAATGATTCCCCCGCCAAACACCAGGACGTTTTCGAGATTCTTCGATCGCATCAGAGTCATGACCTTAGCAAACACCGTCATATGGGCTCCGCTAAGAATGCTGATCCCCACAGCATCCACATCTTCTTGAAGCGCCGCTTCAACGATCATCTCAGGAGTTTTACGCAGTCCCGAGTAGATGACTTCCATCCCGGCATCCCGCAGCGCACGGGCGATCACCTTGGCGCCGCGATCGTGCCCATCCAGCCCGGGCTT
>PMNP01000152.1 GCA_003161755.1 Ignavibacteriota bacterium
CTCGACGGCGCCAAACGAGGCCGACCATGTCGACAAGAAGGCGGAAGCCTGCGCGCTCTGCCATACGTCGTCGGAGCCTCTCGTTGGCGTGGATCCCTTTGCCCGTTCTCGCGTCATCAAGGATGGCAATGGGCACCGGCAGCTTTCCATGATCACGCCAGTCTACAATGAGCAGGCGTGCAGCCAGGCGGGGTGCCATGCCCATCCGGAACGCCAGAAAGTTCTCGGCGTGCTCGACGTTTCCTTCGGCTTGAGCAGTGTGGATAAGGAAGTGGGTTTGATGGAGCAGCGTGCCGTGCTGGTGACGCTTGTTCAGATTATCCTCACCTCCCTGTGCATTTCCATCTTTACGAGAGTGTTCGTAACGAAACCAATCCACAAACTGATTGAGGGAACCCGGGCGATCAGCGAAATGCATCTTGGGACGGCTGTGACAATCGACTCGAGCCAGGAACTGGAGCAATTGTCACGCTNNTGGATGCGGTCAATGATCTGAACAAGTTGACCTCGGATCTCGAAACGCAAGTGGAACAGCGGA
Source organism: Ignavibacteriota bacterium (assembly GCA_003161755.1). Next base: position 539 of record PMNP01000152.1, read on the forward strand.
CACAACAACTGAAAGCCGCTCACCAGAAGCTTATCCACGCCGATCGCCTCGCCTCTCTCGGTCAATTGGCGGCAAGTGTCGCACATGAAATCAACAATCCGCTTTCGGGCGTCCTGAATCTCTCCATGCTCATGCAGCGAATTCTCTCCGACGAAGGAATTCCGCGGGAACGGGCGGCAGAATTCCGCAAGTATTTGGCGCAGGTGATTCAGGAAACCTCAAGGGTGGGACATATTGTGACTGATCTGCTCTCCTTCTCGCGACGATCAATAGNNGCATCTTGGCAATGTCGCCATCGAGACCGATCTTCAGCCAGACCTCTCTGCCATCCGGTGCGATGGTTCCCAGATTCAGCAGGTGGTGATGAATTTGGTGTTGAACGGTGCCGAAGCCATACCTGTGTCAAAAGGTGGAATAGTGCGTGTCAGCACAAGGGAGGACATCGGGAGTCAGAGCGTGGTGCTCGATGTTGAAGATACAGGGGAGGGCATTCCGCCGGAGAATGTGGAGAAGATATTCGATCCCTTCTTCACCACCAAGGAAGAAGGGAAAGGGGTGGGTCTTGGTCTCGCCGTGGTGTACGGTGTGGTCCATGCCCACGGTGGCGACATCGAGGTCACGAGTGTCGTGGGCCGGGGTACAACGTTCCATGTGTCGCTTCCACTCAACAGCAAACCGGGTTCTGTCGGTCGCGATTCGGGCAACGAGACAGGATTGTTCGTCTGATAGGTGCAGTGATGAAGGAGCATGAATGAAGGGACACTGGCAGCTCGTCATCATCGATGATGAGGAAGTGATGCGCGAATCCCTCGGAGCATGGCTGCGCGAAGACGGCTACAGCGTCGATACGGCAGCTTCGGGGCGCGAAGGTCTCGCCTTGGCCCGGGAGACGGATTATGCGGTGTATTTTATCGACCTGAAGATGCCCGGAGGGATCGATGGCATCGAGACAATGCTGGAGATTCGCAGGATTCACCCCAAGGCATCGGTCGTCATCATGACTGCGTACGCAACTGTTGACACAGCAATCACGGCCATGAAGGAAGGCGCACAGGAGTACATCGTGAAACCGTGCAATCCCGAGGAGATTTCGCTGCTTGTCAACCGGATTATCAATGTGAAGAACCTCGAGCGGGAGAATTCCATTCTGCGGAAGAGACTCAACCGCCAATACAGCTTCCATGACATCATCAGCAAAAGTCAGAAGATGCAGGACATCTTCCAACTTATTCGAGAGGTTGCAAATCTCCGGAGTACTGTTCTGATTCAGGGGGAGAGCGGCACCGGGAAGGAACTTATCGCTCGCGCGATTCATCATGCCGGCGAACGGGCAGCAAAGGGATTTGTGGGAGTATCGTGCGCGGCCCTGGCCGAAACTCTTCTGGAATCCGAGCTCTTCGGACATGAGAGGGGTTCGTTTACCGGTGCGGTAGCTCAAAAGAAAGGAAAGTTCGAGCTTGCGGATCAAGGGACGCTTTTCCTGGATGAAATCGGGGACATCTCCCCAAAACTCCAAATGGATTTGCTGAGAGTGTTGCAGGAGCGAAGGTTTTACCGTGTGGGCGGGACAGATGAAATCTCAGTGGACGTCCGGGTGATTGCGGCGACAAATCTTGACCTTGGTGCGGCAGTCAGGGCTGGGAAGTTCCGCGATGACCTGTATTACCGGCTGAATGTCATCAACATCAGGATCCCGCCACTCAGGGAGCGGCGCGAAGATATCCCCTTGCTCGCAAGGCATTTTGTGGAGGAACTTTCCCACGAGTTGAACAAGGAGATTAGTGATATCAGCGACGATGCGCTGAAGGTACTCCTTAATTGGTCGTGGCCAGGCAATGTCAGAGAACTGGCGAACGTCATCGAACGGGCCATGATTACCTGCCGGAATACCGTTCTCTCAGTGGATGATGTCGCCTTCGTGGGGACGATGGTTCGGCAGAAAGCTAACGATTTGGGACTGGTCATTCCTCCCAATGTCGGCATGGAGGAGCTCGAGCGTCAGGCAATTATCATTACGCTCCAACGGACATCGGGAAATATCAAGGAAGCAGCTTCCGTGCTCGGTATTGATCGTTCAACACTGTACGATCGCCTGAAACGATTTGGCATCCAACGATGACATCAACTTCTCACACCATCCGACTCATCCATACTGCCGATAACCACATCGGACTTCGTTTCGCGGCGCGAGGGTATTCGGATAGTCTGCAACAGGATCTCATTGAAGAGCGGTTCAACGCTCTCGGGCGGATTGTCGGTGAGGCAAACCGCCGCAAGGCGCATTTTCTTGTGATTGCCGGAGATCTGTTTGATCACCTGCATATCTCACGCAAAGAATCTGACCGAACCGCTGAACTCCTTAAGGGTTTTCTGGGAGTCCATGTGGTGATCCTGCCAGGAAACCATGATTTCTTCGAGCCAGGTCGGGACACTCTCTGGGGGCGCTTTGCGGAAGCAATGAGCGGCCAGCTGCTTGTTCTGTTGAGCCGGGCGGAACCAACGCGCGTGCCGGTGGAAGACCGTGAGGTTGTCTTCTACCCCGGTCCATGTACATCCAAGACCTCCTCGACGAACGCGATTGGTTGGATCGCAGGTTCCTCCAAGGATCCCCTTGCAGTGAACATCGGCGTGGCGCATGGAAGCGTAATGGGAATTTCGCCCGACAACGATGAGCGGTATTTTCCAATGTCTCCGGACGAGCTTTCCGCCGCAGGGGTTGATGTCTGGCTCCTGGGACATACGCACGTGCGATATCCAAGGGAACAGATCGTGGAAAGGAGCCCGTTCTTCTTTCCGTCGACCCACACGCCGGATGGATTCGACTGTACGCATGAAGGTTATGCCTGGTACCTGGAGATTGGGCGGGACAAGTCTGTCAAAGGGGAATCAATACAAACAGGATCCTTCCGATTCCTCGATTGGCGTTCAGAGCTGCGTGATGCACAAGGAGTTGTCGATCTTGAAGCCAAGCTCAGCCAATTTGATGCAGGCCGGACATTGTTGAGATTGACCATGAGCGGCAGGTTGTCGACTGAAGAAAAAGCTCTGCTCTCAGCCCTTCTATCAAGGCTCGCGGGAAAATTTCGCCATCTGGATGCCTCCGATGACCGTGTGGCGTTGAATATCGATCAGGAGTTTGTCGATCGCCAATTTCCTCAAGGCTCCCTCCCGC
>PMNP01000286.1 GCA_003161755.1 Ignavibacteriota bacterium
CAAGAAGCACTAAAGGACCAAAGTGACACGGACCCGGAAAGGAACCAACAGATTGGTGTTCCTCCGGGTTCGTCGTCAATCAAACAACGAGTACCACTGGCACGGATAGGAATCATTCATGGTATCCATTAAATTTGGCACCGACGGCTGGCGTGCAGTTATTGCAGACGATTTCACCATGGAAAACCTGGAACGGGTTGCCACGGCGACCGCTCTGTACTTTAAGAAACATAAGAAGATCCGCAAGGGCATCGTCATTGGCTACGATGCACGGTTCATGTCCCGGGAATTTGCCGAAACATCGGCGCGCGTCCTGGCCAATAATGGCATCGCGGTGAAACTGGCCGACAGCATTGTCAGCACGCCGATGGTGTCATTGCTGACGAAGCTTGATGGCGCAGCAGGCGGCATTGTCATCACCGCCAGTCATAATCCGGCGAAGTACAACGGCTTCAAGATCAAGGGTGACTTTGGTGGACCCGCGCATCCGGAAATGATTGCCCAGGTCGAGAAGATCCTGGCAAAGGTCCTCCGGATGAAGAAGCTTCCCGGCAGTAAGCTGACGCTCGAGCAGTTGCAGGCAAAGGGAAAAGTCGCTGTCATCAGCATGAAACAGCGCTACCTCGACGACATTGCCACAAAACTGGACATACGTCTCATCAAGTCCTCAGGGTTGCGGATCATGTACGATGTGATGTATGGCGCTGGACTGCGTGTTCTCGATGAGACTCTTCCCGGTGTTGTGCAAATCCATGAAACGTTCAACCCGTCATTCGCCGGAACAAATCCTGAACCACTGGCGAAGAACCTCGGCGAGTTGATGCGCCGGGTGAAAGCCGAGAAATTTGACATCGGCATTGCCACCGATGGCGATGCGGACCGTATCGGTGCGGTGGATGAGAACGGCAACTTCGTGGATTCGCACAGGATCTTCTCCCTCCTGCTGAAATACCTCGTCGAACAAAAAGGCTTGCGGGGGGATGTGGTAAAATCGTTCTCCGTCACGCAGATGGTCGACCAGCAATGCGAGAAGTATGGACTTCCGATGATCGAGACACCGATCGGCTTCAAGTACATTTGTCGTATGATGCTCGAGCGGGATGTGTTGATTGGGGGGGAAGAATCGGGCGGACTCGGGGTCAAGGGGCATATCCCGGAACGTGATGGAATCTTCCTCGGACTCATGCTCTGTGAAATGATGGTGGTGAGGAAGAGGAAGTTGAGCGAGTTGGTGCAGGAGCTCATGGATGAATTCGGGCAGCATGAGTTCAAACGCGTTGACGTTCACATGACCGAGAAACAGAAGGTCGCCACCATCCGCAAGTATCGGAAAGGGGTGAACGAAATCGCCGGCCTTCGTGTGACAGGACGAAAGGATACCGACGGATTCAAATTCTTTGTGGAGGGTGGGTGGCTTCTGGTGCGGGCTTCGGGGACTGAACCCGTGGTACGATTTTATGCTGAAGGCAACAGCAGGGAAATGGTGGACCGATTGATCGCATCGGCAACGGGCGTGTAACAGTCCGAGAACGAGGAACCATGCAAGCTGCAAGCCTCTACAATATTATGCCTGACGGTACGGTGAAGCAGGTGAACCCGTTCACCGGCACCGAGGTTTGGGCTGTTCCCGGACGGAAGAGCAAACCCATAACGAACGAAGTGCCGGTGACCGCCCATCCGCTAGAGGTGCATAAACCCGAAGACTATTGCAGCTTTTGTCCGACACGGTACAATGAAACGCCTCCTGAGAAGTCGAGACTCGTCTGTTTTCCCGACGGGCGATGGGAGAAGTTCGACATCCTTCCACCGGACAAGTATTTCGAAACCGTTGCAGAGTTCCGGCGGACCGGGAACATGTTTGAGATCGTCACGCTCGATTATTGGCGCAAGAACTATGCTTATAAGATGACTGCTGCGCGGCAGCGGTGGCGTGAAGATTATCTTGCCAACCCGGCCGGGTTGAAACATATCACCGAAATCGTTCATTACAAGCTGCGTCAGGAGGGGAAGACCGAAGAACAGATCGAGCGGATGCCGCTCAATGAGAAGTTCGCCATTGCGGACGCCTTCTTCGGCGGCGGCCATGAACTGGTCATCGCCAAGAAGCACTACCGCGACGGGGCACAATTCGATTCGGACCTCTTCGCATCGGGTGACATGAATACGGAAGAACACTTCAATTACTTCCGGTTCACCATCGGCGCCATCCAGGACATCACGCAGAGCAACCGGTACGTGCGGTATGTCAGTGTTTTCCAGAACTGGCTTCGCCCCGCAGGGGCTTCGTTCGACCATCTCCACAAGCAGATCGTTTCCCTGGACGAGTGGGGTGCGTCGATTCAGAACCAAATCAAAATGGTGCGCGAAGATCCGAATGTCTTCAATGAGTTCGGCGCAAACTTCGCAGCCCATCACAACCTTATCTTTGCCGAAAACGACCAGGCCATCGCCATCGCCGGCATCGGCCATCGGTATCCCACCATCGAACTGTACTCGCGATCCTCTGCCGGCCGGCCGTACGAACATACGGACGAGGAAATCCGGGGGATGTCGAACCTTGTCCACGCCATTCATGCAGCCATGGGCCCGCAGATTTCCTGTAACGAGGAATGGTACTACACGCCCATTGATGCGGTGTACAAGATGCCTTGGCATATCCTGATCAAATGGCGGGTGAATGTGCCGGCAGGCTTTGAGGGTGGGACGAGCATTTTCATCAATCCTCTCACACCAATCGAACTGCGTGACAAGCTGGTCCCCCGATTGTATCGCCTCCGCGAAGAAAAGAAAATCGCCTGGGTGCGCATTGCCGAGGAATGCCGGGTGGATCCCAATCCGCTGAAGTACTATTACAAGTGAGCGCAACTCTCTCCATACTACCTGCTCCTGCGNNTTGAATCTGCGCCTTAACCCCGTCTGTTCACACATCGCACCCACAAATCTGTGTTGCAGAACACAAAGTCGGCCTTCAAAGTCCGATTTCTGCAAACGTATATTGACTTGGTGAATATTCCTCTGTAGTATCATCCATCGTCCTTGAGGGCGCGACACCACATGCAATGCGCCCATTGTTCCGCAAGCCTTCTTCTGTACCGTTGTTCCTGTCTCCACACATGTGAGATGAAGTTGCAGGGTTCTGGGGTGCGGAGAGTTGTCTGCTGCGTCGGACACTTTTTTGTTGAGGTGTCTGTACTCGCTGCCGGGATCGTTGCGTGCTTCAAAGAACCCATGAGTGGACAAGGTTCCTTTCGCAATGAGGCTTGCGCCAAATCCCCGGATCGCTGGACAAAAGATTACTCATTTTCATACATCATCACATTCTACGGGGATCATCATGAAACGGGCTATCGGGTTGCTGGCAGCATTCGTACTGATCGGGACTACTGCAGCAATGAGTCTTACCTTGACCGCCGTTGCAAATGGTTCATGGACAGGTGGGGCTGCCGTATGGACCGGCGGCGTGCCTGCCCATCGAAGTCCAATCGCAGGCGATAGTGTCTACATCGGTGCCGCTTACAATGTCTACCTTGGCGGGAATCAGGCTTGCGGAAGCCTGGTCGTTGCAGGGACACTCCGAGCGAATAACACAGGAACTACAGTCCGCACGCTTTCCTTGAATGGCGCAGCAATAACTGCTTCAGGAACGATTAGCAATGTCAATGGAAATATCAACCTGACCATCGTCTCTCCTGCTGCCCCAATCCTCTCGGGCGCAGGAACACTGAATGTCGGAAACGTCACGATCAACGCCGGTGCGTCCCTCACTCTCGGCCGTGCGTTCGTTATGGCGTCTGGAACAACACTGAGCCTGGGCGGCCCTGTTACACTTGGTGCAAATAACCTGACCATCACCGGGGTTACGGTGAGTGGTGCGAGCCGAATCGTGACCAACGGAGTAGGTCTGGTGTTGCGCCAGATCACGGCGAGCACATCCTTCACGTTCCCACTAGGGACGTCCGCGGCGATAAACAACGCGGTAACGTTGGTAAACGGAAACACAACTGATGTTTATGGTGTGACGGTACAGAATGCAATCAGTCCGATTGCCCCTCCGCCAACTGACGGTGTGAACTTGACGTGGAAGATCACTCGCGCGGCAACGGGTACGGTTACGCCCACGTTCAATTGGGCGGCTTCACAGGCGATTGGCTACTTTGCCACTGGTTCTCTGCCCGGAAGTGCTGACCCAAGTTTGTTTGCGGCGACGGACGGCACGAATTGGCTTAACAAGAGTCTTGTAACTGTGGTTGGAACGAGTGCGACGATGACCAGCTCTTTGTTAGACTACGGCTCATCACTCGGTCTTTCTGATGGTGTTACAAGTCCTCTTCCAGTCCAGCTTGCCTCGTTCAAGGCGTCGTCGATTACATCGCAGGGTGTGAAGATTGAATGGCAGACGGCGAGTGAATCGAACTGCAACGGTTTTGTGGT
>PMNP01000341.1 GCA_003161755.1 Ignavibacteriota bacterium
TGTACGCTTTTATTGCAAACCTGGCCACTCTCCATTAGAATACACGCCCTCGTCGCCACTGATCAACCATTGATCGCCACGCCGCCGCATACGAAAGACTGCGATGAAGCACATACGTCCGGATGGAAAGATCACCACCGCCGACCACCGCCGTCTGAAAAACAAACTGCACTTCGCTTGGAGAACCCGACACTCCATAATACCATGACTGTTCGTTCATCGAATTCTGGACAGATTCAGGCGGGCCAAAGACGATATAGACCATCCCGCGATCAGTCTTCCATCCTTCCTTAAACTCCGAGAACCGCATGTTTGCTTCCTCGACCCTCGAGTAGTAGAGGCGGATCAACGACGAGGCGGCTTCCGGCGATTGCCCAAATTTCAACCAGAGAGAATCAAAGATCGCTTTTGTCCTCTCTGGATTCCCGGCTTCCGCAAATGCTTTATGCTCCTCATCACGCAGGAGATATGTCATCCCCTCAACCAGTTCCTTCAGTGTTGCGGGTCGGGGAAACGTCGGGGATTTTATTGAAAGCACCCGTTTGGTATTCAGCCTTGATGACCTGCTTTCACTTTCGCCTCGCACATCTGCCTGGGAGTTGAGGACGTACAATCCCGGCGGGAGGTAACCAAAATCGAGAATCACTGTGGAGGGTGACATTCCTCCCACCAGAGAATCATGGCGCGCAATGACAACTTCCGGGGTTCCGAACGATTGAGGCGGAAGTTCATCGCTTGAGGATGTCAAATATGAATTATCAGGAGTCCTCGCGGGTGACTGAGCCCTGGGATAGTGCAGCAATGACAAATTCACCCTCGCAGTGTCGCCGCCGGAGAGGCCGTACAGGTTTTCTCTGCAACGCAAACCGGAAAGTCCTGCCTGAACATGAAACGGGACAACAGTTTCCCACCCGCCATGATCATTATGCTTCTCCAGCTCAATCCTTCCAAGCATAGGATGTGGAGACAAGGGATCGGGTATGTCGAGAAGCTGCGTACGCCGTTCTTTTCGTCCGGTAGCTTTGTCCACGATCGACACTTCAATTCGGTCGCTCCCCGGACGCACTCGAAGATTTTCTTGCAGGACTGTCGCAGCGGCCCGCGTTGTCTCCTCATAGGTGCTCGCATTCACGGTTTCTGTCCATACACCGTCCCCCACGACTGAATCAGTTCCGGCCACATAGGCTTCGGCGGACACCTCGATTATAGCAGAAAACGTTTCGGATTCGCGCAGAAACATCAACGAAGCGTACGGAATCGATATGAAGATCTCAATGGTTTGGGGATCGTTTCCGTTCTGCGCTTCAAGATCAAAAGAGGGGGTTCCGGCAACATAAACGATGCTTTTCCCCGGCTGCCCCAAGTTCGCGCCTGGAGTGCCGCACCCGGATGCAGCCAGCATAAGCCCCAACACCACAACGAGGAAAATGCCGAAGGCTGGATTTTTCATCCCCCGTTTCCCTTATTATAGGAGTAGTCCGATCGTCACCTCACGTACCGTTACCAACAAGGCTGCACATGCATTGTACGGAAGGGGAAAATTGCATGCAAGAAGTCCGCAGACAACCCTTTGTTTTCCCACACTCGCTGTACCGCATCCTCGCCGGGATTGCGGCATCCCTTTTCCTGGGAATGTCCTCCATGAATGCCCAACTTGCTATTCGCATCGACCAGTACACGCTTTCGAACGGATTGCACGTCATCCTGCATCAGGATCGTACCGTTCCCGACGCGGCCGTCATGATGATGTATCATGTCGGTTCCAAGAATGAAAAGCCGGGACGGACAGGGTTCGCTCATCTCTTCGAACATATTATGTTCAAAGGGTCCGAGCACATTGCCGACGGCGAGCATTTCAAGCTTCTGCAGGAGGTTGGGGCAAACATCAACGGGTCCACCACCGAAGATCGCACGAACTACTTCGAGGTTGTCCCCGCAAATTATCTTGAACTTGCGCTCTATATGGAATCCGATCGGATGGGGTTCCTCCTTCCCTCCCTCACTCAGGGAAAACTCGACAATCAACGCGACGTGGTCAAGAACGAACGGCGTCAGAACTACGATAATCAGCCGTACGGCACCGTGCACGAGCAGATCCTGGCTTGGCTGTTTCCTGCCGGACATCCGTATAGCTGGCCGACGATCGGATCGATGACTGATCTAGCCGCCGCATCGCTCGACGATGTGAAGGAATTCTTCAGACTGTACTACGCACCCAACAACGCGTGCATTGTCATCGTCGGCAATTTTGAGGACCAACAGGCAAAGGCGTGGATTGAGAAATACTTCGGCACGATCCCGCGGGGAAAAGACCCGGAGAGGCCAAACGTCCAGCCGGCAGTCCTGACAAAAGACACCTGCATCATTGTTGAAGACAATGTCAAACTCCCCCGTCTGTGGATCACCTGGCCCTCAGTCCCCGGCATGACCCGTGATGATGCGGCGCTCGACGTCCTGACGGATATCCTCTCCGCAGGAAAGAATTCCAGGCTCTACAAATCGCTGGTTTATGAACGGCAGATAGCACAATCTGTGTCGTCGTATCAGAATGGCGATGAAATCGCAGGCATTGTCCAAGTGGATGCAACTGCCAAATCTGACACGGATCTCACCTCGATCAAAACTGTCATTGATGCCGTTCTCAACGATGTCATAGCCAACGGTGTGAAGAAGGAAGAAANNCAAGTCTTGCAACCTACCAGACACTCTGGGGCGATGCGGCAAAATTCAATTCTGAGATGGATCGATTCAGAGGAATTACCCCTGCAGAAGTGCAGGCTGCGGCACGGAAATACCTTACAGGCCACCGAGTGGTGTTTAGCGTTGTGCCAAAGGGCAAAACATCGCTCGCCGTTCATCCCGCTTCACCAAAGGAGACCAGGCCATGAAAACGAGTCTCCCGATCACTNNACAACCTTCCTCAGGTGACATGCAATCTCGTCATTTTGAGTGGGACGGGAGATGACAGGGTCGAGATGCCCGGCGTTGCAGATATGACAGCAAGAATGCTTGATGAGGGGACGAGCACAATGGATGCTCTCACCATTGCCGACAAACTCGAAACCATAGGCGCTTCGCTTCGAGTAAACGCCGGAGTCGACGCAACCTCCGCTATGCTGACAACTCTCACCAAACATCTTGATGAGGCTCTCGCAGTGTACGGGGCGGTGGTGACAGACCCGGTGTTTCCGGAAAAGGAAGTATCCCGATTGAAACAGCAGCGGCTGACGGAGATCCTTCAGCAGAAGGATCGAGCGGCGATCACCGCTTCCCTGGCATTCAACCGGATCATCTACGGTCCCATGCACCCAAGGGGCAACGACCAAGGCGGGACGGACAAGTCAATTCGTGCCATGACTCGCGATGACATTGCCAGCTTCTACACCCTTCACTATCGCCCTGCGCGAAGCGTCTTGATTCTTGTCGGCGACATGACGCTCGCTGACGCTGTACAGAAATTTGAAAAGGTATTTGAACGCTGGCAGCCGGCCACGGTCCCCGCTCATCTTTCCAATCCTGTTCCTCTTCCGGCCGAACGAATTGTGTATCTCATCGATAAACCGGCTGCGCCACAGACAGAGATCCGAATCGGCTATCCCGCCCTTGCACGCTCGACACCCGATTACTTCCCTGTTCTTGTGATGAACCGGATCCTTGGCGGCCAGTTCTCCAGCCGCATCAATTTAAATCTCCGTGAACGGCGAGGTCTCACTTATGGGGCGCGCTCTGAATTCCAGTTCAGCAAGGAACCGGGCCCCTTTGTGGCAAGCGGCGGATTTGTGAGCACAAAGTCGGACACCGCAATCGAGCAGCTTCTTTTTGAAATCGACGCAATGCATCGCCTTGGAATGACCGCGGAAGAGTTGGCATTTGCGAAGAAAGGAATTACGGGAGGATTCGCGTTAAGCTTTGAAACACCCTCGCAGATCGCGGGAGCGCTTCAGAGCATAGTGGTCTATGGTCTGCCTGAGGACTATTATCAAAACTACATTACCAATGTCGATCGGGTGACGTTGGACGATGTCCGGCGGGTTGCAGCAAAGTATCTTGACTCTTCGAAGATGGCGA
>PMNP01000299.1 GCA_003161755.1 Ignavibacteriota bacterium
GCCGTTCTCCAGATGATGAACCTCTCCGAAACAGAACGCCAGGAACGGTGCCAGCGCCTGATGGCCGATTTTAATATCGCGCATATCGCGAAGAGCAAGGGCTACATGCTCTCTGGTGGCGAGCGCCGTCGGACGGAAATAGCGCGGGCGCTTGCCACCGAGCCGAAGTTTATCCTCCTCGATGAACCGTTTGCGGGCATCGACCCCATTGCAGTGGAAGAGATCATGAGAATTGTTCGAGGCTTGAAGGAACGGGGAATCGGCGTCCTTGTGACCGACCACAACGTGCACGAGACGTTGTCGATCACCGACAGGGCATACCTGTTGTTCGAGGGGCAGATTCNNTCGGAGTATCTTGCAAACGATCCTGAAGCACGCAAGCTGTATCTCGGGGAGAAGTTCAAGCTGGACCGATACCAGTAGGAACACCAGCACCAATGTGTGAAACGAGTGCTACGTTGACGACGAATCCTTCGGCTTTGCGGTGGGCCCGGATTCGCTTTTTTTTGACTCCTTGGTTGATTTCTTGTCTTCCCCCGGTGTCGTTTTTCCCTCTGAGGCCGGGGCTTTTTTCGCTGGCACTTCCGGCGATCCGCTCTTCTTATAGTCGGTCTGGTAAAACCCGCTTCCCTTGAAGATGAGGTTGACTCCGGTCCCCATGATGCGCGCCAGTGCATCGGTGTTGCATTGTGGACATCGGGTCAGCGGAGCCGCTTTGATGGATTGAAGCTCTTCCATCATGAATCCGCAGTTCTTGCACTGGTATTGATACGTCGGCATACCTTCCTCTGATTCAGCAACACGTCGTGAATGTCATGAAGTTCTCCGGCAGCCTGCAAAAATTCAGGGAGTCCGATTCATTGCAGTTCCCGGATGCCCCGGGCAATCCTTTTCAGGCCTTCCTCCAGATCGCGGATGCCGCAGGAGAAAGACATGCGGAGACATGTGTCGTCCCCAAAGGCCTCTCCAGGAATCAGCGCAACGTGATGACGGTGAAGGAGATATTCAACAAGTACGGTGGATGAGGTTATTTGCTTCTCGTCCGTCCTTCGGCCAATGAGATCCTTCACAGAGAGGAAGAAAAACATCGCTCCTTCCGGTGGAACGACCGTAATCCCATGGATGGAACGGAGCGCCGCGAGAGTGTTGTCGCGTCTTTTCTGGTACTCGACCATCATCATTCGCGGGAAATCCTTGGGTCCGTTCAAGGCCGCAACGGCGGCTTTCTGCGCAATGGAATTTGCATTAGAGGTCATCTGGCTCTGCACCTTTATTGCAGCCCGGGTGATCTCTTCCGGCCCTCCCATAAAGCCAATTCGCCACCCTGTCATGGAATAGCTTTTTGAGACGCCGTTGATTGTCACCGTGCGGTCCGCAGCTGCCGGAAGCGTGCCGATGCTGACATGACGTCGAGTGTCGAACAGCATCCATTCATAGACCTCATCACTCAGGATGAGCAAATTGTGCCGTTTCGCAAATTCGGCAATGGCGTTCATTTCTTCGAGTGAGTACACCAGCGCCGAAGGATTGCTGGGTGAATTCACGATGATGGCTTTGGTGCGGGGTGTTACGGCGGACTCGAGTCCGGATAGGTGTGGCCGGAAACCACGGTCAAGCCCCGACGGGACAATGATCGGCGTGCCTCCCGCGAGGCGCACCATTGCGGGGTAGCTCACCCAGTATGGCGCGGAAATGAGAATTTCATCTCCTGGATCGCAAATGGCGATCAGCGTGTTGATGATTGCCTGCTTTGCTCCGGTTGTCACAACAATCTGACTGGGAGAGAACTGCAGGCTATTCTCATTGCGGAACTTGTCGACGACTGCTTGGACGAGTTCGGGGATGCCCTGGACTGCCGTATAGCGGGTGAAGTTGGCGTTGATTGCGTCGATAGCGGCGGCCTTTATATGATCAGGGGTGGGGAAGTCGGGCTCCCCTGCTGTCATGCTTACAACATCAATTCCGGCTGCGCGCATCGCGACGGCTCGGGCAGTAAGGGCAATCGTCTGGGACTCCTCAATATCCTTGATCCGGCGCGATGGGTGGAGTGTGCTGGCGGCTTGTTCTTTCGTCATGCTTTTCCCTTCATCCGTTTCATTAGAAGACGATGAACTGTGGGAGGGACGAAATCTGTGACCTCGCCGCCGAGACGGGCAATTTCTCGAACGATCGAAGAGTTCAAATAGGTATACCGCTCGTCGGGGACAAGAAACACTGTATCCACAGATCGAGCGAGCTTCCTGTTCGTCAGCGCCATCTGGAACTCGTATTCAAAATCCGAAACGGCACGCAGCCCCCGGATGAGGACTGTTGCCCGGTGTTTGCGCGCATAGTCGACAAGTAAGCCGTCGAACGAGTCGGTGATGATTTCCTTCCGTCCGCGGAACACTACGCGGACCATCTCCAGACGCTGCTCAATGGTGAACAGGGGGTCCTTGACGGGATTTCGGGCGATAAGGACGATGATCCGCGGAAACATCGCCGTCGCCCGCTTGACCACATCGATGTGTCCATAGGTGATGGGATCAAACGTGCCGGGATAAATTGCAATTGGTCCGTTCATGGATCTTCCCTTCGGTGTTGGAAGAATGTAACAAGCGTCCGACCGAATTTCTTCTCCGGTCCCACGGAATAGTGTGAGGTGTCTTCAAACCGCAGGGAGGCGGAGTGCTCGATGAGCAGATAACCGTTTGGACTGATGTACTTGTTGGCGAATAGCTCGTCAGGGATAGAGCGGGTTTCTGGATACGTGTAAGGGGGATCGGCAAACACCAACCCAAAGGATGAGCGAGCCTCTCCCATAAACTGTGCTACGTCCATTGCGACGATCTCAACAGATTCGCTGCACCCCAGCGTCTGGGCATTCTCCTCCAGGTACCGGAGTGCGGAGGGATCGTGTTCGACAAATGTCACGTGAGCTGCGCCATGACTGAGCGCCTCGAACCCCAGGCTGCCGCTGCCGGCAAACAGGTCCAATACCTTCAGCCCGTCGAAGTCCATTCTGTGAATCAGCATGTTAAAAAGCGTTTCCCGCACACGGCCGGTTGCAGGACGTACCGAGAGATCCTGGACTGTCCTGATGACGCGTCCTTTGAGGGTGCCGGCAATGATGCGCATCGGTCAATCTCGTCGCAATGCGACACCGATGGCGGGGGCGAACCTGTAGGAGCCGGCAGTAAGGTGTTCGGCAGGATAGAATGAATCAGAAGTGCCCACATGTCGGAGAGGGTTCATGATATCAACGATGCCTGAGGCGGCTTCGCGAATCTGCGCGAGGAGTTCCTCGTCACAAGCCGATCCGTAAATGAGAATCGAGCTCAGCTCCGGGAAATCGTGGGAAAGAGCCCCGAGGATATCGACGCTATCGGCAGGAGATGAAAGGACGTGATAGTGGTACGATTCAAGGGTCCCGTTGCGCAGAAAACTGATGTCGAGTCGCTGCTCCTTGATTGCCGCAAGGGCCACGTATCGCATTGAGGTGTCGGGATAGTTGAGCCGCAAGGCAACATCGGCGCTGAAATGGTCGACGTCAACAATCGCGACGGAAAGATCTGCGAGGGCGAGCGCTTTCTCGACGGCCGAGGCAAGGCTCCTTCGGATCGCCACAACCAAAACGTTGTCCACACCGGGCGCAGTCTGCCTGGGCATAACGTGCGTGTCAACGATGAAATTCCGCGCGTCTTCATCGGGGAAATGGCTGCCGATTTCCCAAATCATCTGCTTCTGGAGCACACGGCGATCAATGGAATGCTGGATGGGGATGTGCTCGAGAAAGAGGAGGGAGGAATCAATTGCCACAGACACACGGCGGGCAGAGGTGTTAAATGTCTGTGAGAATTTGTCGACATCGGCGGCAAGGCTGTTGCATGCCTCGAGAGGGTTTGCCGTGTCGTAAACGCTGAGGGGAAACGTCACGGGCCATTCGTCAATCGCGCGCAGAGTACTCTGTGGACCATCGCGATCGATGGCAATGGCGCGAACCCAGAAAGGTGAGATTGACAGCCCGATGACAGGTTCGTTGTGTCCCATAGAGATTATGCTTTCGCCAATATGCAAAATGCCGAAGAGTTAATCAAGCGCATGTCGGGTTCCCCTTGCATTGGTACATCCTGCGGGTTCGAGCCTGGGAGGAACTCGATAGATCTATCTCAACGTAAGAAATGGGCGCATCTTTTCAAGACGCTTCGTTCCTATCCCTTTCACAAGTGCGAGCTCATCAATGGTTCTGAACAGACCGCGGCTTGCCCGATAGGCGAGGATTCGATCGGCATAAGCAGGGCCTACGCCAGGCAGATCAAGCAATGCAGTCCTTGAGGCCGTGTTGAGGTTGACGCTCTTTTCCTTGGGTCGTGATTTCGCTGTGGGCCCATCCGTCAGCCTCGGGTCCCGGTGAACTTTGACGTCTGTGATGGGAAGCCTCGCACGGCTCACGAATTCACTGTCGCTCTGCAAATAGTCGAACCTTGGAATATTCGTTGTCCCTCGCTCCGGACTCATGACTCNNAACGTGATTACCCGCATGTGCTGTCTCCTTTGCCTGAATCTGGTGCGGGAGGCGGAACGGCGGGATAGTGTCGATATGATGTCTGTGACGCGGGTGACTGAAACCCGTCCCTAGGAAAAGGCGTTCTTCATCCGTCGGAAGAAGCTTTTTTCTGAATGCGCTGACCGATCACCTTCCTTGGGATGCATATTCTCCGCCTGGGCCAGCTGTTTGAGAAGAGTCTTCTCCTGGGCAGTGAGCTTTCCGGGAATCCAAACGTTGACGCGCACCAACTGGTCTCCACGGCCGAAGCCATTGAGGTGAGGAATTCCCTTGTCGCGCATGCGAAGCACGCTCCCTGATTGTGTTCCCGGGTCAATATGGAGTCGGGCTCTTCCTGTGAGTGTCGGCACCTCAATATCGGATCCTAGCGCTGCATCAGGAAAACTCACCAGAAGGTCGAGTATGACGTTGTCTCCGTCGCGCGTAAACACCTCGTGCGCCTCTTCTTCGATGACAACAATCAAGTCTCCCTGCGGGCCTCCCCGTGGCCCTGAGCTTCCTTCTCCGCGAAGGGGAATGTAGTTCCCCTCACCCGCTCCTGCGGGAATTTTTACTGTAACGGTCGATTCACCAGGCAGCCGTCCGTCACCTTTGCACGTGAGGCAGGGTTCCTTGATGACCCGCCCTTCGCCTCCGCAATTCTGGCAGGAGGAAATGTTCACCATCTGACCCAGAATGGTCCTTGCGACCTGGCGAACTTCGCCTGTCCCGCGGCACGCCGGACAGGTAATGGTCGCCCCGGGGTTTTTTGCTCCGGTCCCGCGGCACGTATCACAGACCTTCATCTTCTTTACTTTGAGTTTCTTCTCTGTGCCCGTGGCAATTTCTTCGAGTGAGAGCTTAAGCCGAATCTTAAGATCGGAACCCTGCGTTGGTCCGGACCGGCCCCGTGATCGCGACTGCCCGCCGAACATCTCTTCAAAGATCGAGCCTCCGAAAATATCGCCGAAGGAACTGAAAATATCATTCATGCTTCCAAAGTCGTGGAAGTCTGCACCACGACGCATACCTTCGTGCCCAAACTGGTCGTATCGCTGCCGCTTGTGCGGGTCGGAGAGAACTTCATAGGCCTCTGCCGCACTCTTGAACTGCTCCTCGGCTTCCTTGTTATCGGGATTTCGATCGGGATGATATTGCAGAGCGAGCTTACGATAGGATTTTTTGATCTCATCGGGGGTTGCTGATCTGCCGACTCCAAGTATTTCGTAATAATCCCGCTTATTCATCTTCCTCGCCATTCCTGCCATTGTCCGCAGGCGTTGTAGTTTGCTCCGCCGAGACGACCACCTTGGCGTGGCGGAGAACCCGGTCGAAGAGGCGATAGCCCTTTTCCACCTCTTCAAGAACCGTATGTGCGGGGACATCCTGGCGTGGCACCTGGAGAAGCGCGTCATGTTCCGCAACATTAAACGGCTTACCAGTTGCCTGGATAGGCTCGACGCCAAGGGATTTCAGCGTTTGCAGGAACTTGTTGTAAATCAATTCCACACCCTGATAAAAGGAATCGAAATTCTTCGCTTCGCTTCCACCTTTAAGAGAGCGCGCCAAGTCATCGAGGATCGGAAGGAGGGCAAGCAGCATCTGTTCATTGGCAATGCGCTGAAAGCTCTGCCATTCCGAGTCAGTGCGCCGTTTATAGTTCTCAAACTCCGCTGCTTTTCGAAGCCACTGGTCTTTGTATCGCTCGGCTTCCGCTTTTGCATCGTCAAGGGATTTCTTGATCGTGCCGTCCGTTTCCACTTCAGGGGTTGAATGCTGCTGGTCTTTATTTCCAGAAGTCCTCTCCCCGGAGGGTTCTTTCCCAGTAGTTTTTGCGTCTCTTGCCATGCAGTCTATTTGGTGTTAGTAAACATATCTGACACAATATGCGCCACGTAGTCCACCAGGGGAATCATCCTGTAATACGGCATGCGTTTCGGTCCGATCACGCCGATCGATCCTGTGGCATCCCCCGCTGCATAGCTCGTGGTAATGACACTGTACGTGCGGAGTTTTTGTTCCTGGTTCTCCTCACCTATCGTCACCTTTACTTCGTCAGGTTGGGCGCCGTGTTTTTCCAGGACGTGGATGATCATCTCTTCGTTGTTGATGAGTTCAATAACACTCCGAAAGTGCTCCGCGTTCACAAACTCCGGCTGCTCCACGATGTCCTGTGCGCCGCCGATGTGAATTCTGTCGGTTTTTGGAGGAAGGAACAGCTTGTCCACGGATTCAATGAACAACCGGATGAGCCCGGTATCATCATCCTGTAATTCCCGCACTCGTTCGGCAAAAGTGTCCCGGATTTCCTTGAGCGATAACCCACCGAGGCGTGCATTTAACGATCGTGAAATATCCTCGAGTTTTTCTCTTGGGATTTCGCCCGCGACCTCCATCATGATGGTGCGTACCATGCCTGAACGCACCGAAAGGATCACCATGATGCGATGGCCTACCAATGAGACCAACTCAAGTTTCTCAAAGAAGCCGCTGTTCAGGCTCGGAGGGGTGATGACCCATAATTGCCGGGAGATTCTCCCCAGAAGTCGAGAGACTTCCTTCAAAACCCGCTCTGTGTCCTCGGTCGTGTCAAAGTTCTCTCTGATGCTCTTCTGATCTTTCCCGGAGATCTTCTCAATCTGCATCAGGCTGTCAAGATAAAAACGATATCCTTTGTCGGTGGGAACACGGCCTGCGGAAGTATGGGGGTGGTCGATATATCCCAGACCTTCAAGATCCGACATGACGTTGCGCACTGATGCCGAGCCAAGGCCGAGGTCCTGCAGGTGTTTTTTTGAGATAAACCTCGATCCCACCGGAGTGGCGGTCTCGATGAAGTCGCGCACTACGTGCCGAAGGACCGTCTTTTCTCGATTTGTCAGTTCTTCGTCCATACCCTCACGAATCTTGCTATTTCTTATGAAAAATACGCAATAAGTGCGCCTATGTCAAGGCTGTGCGCCCGCTTCGTGTTTTCCCTTCAAAGAAAAGAAGTTGCGAGGAACAGTTGATTCCATCTGTGAAAAAACCTATATTCGTCCAGTGTTCGGCTGGAGTTGGATGTCGGGACGGGGCTGTAGCTCAGCTGGGAGAGCGCCTCGTTCGCAACGAGGAGGNNGTGACGCAGGGAAGCTTGACCTCATTTCTTTTTTTTTGCTTGACCTTCATTCCGCCCGCCATCCTCTGCCTCTCAGGCGTTCCTGCTTCCCGAGCGAAGTTCGCGTCAGTCCATGTCCAACGGACCGGAAAACGCGGTTGGGAGGGAAGCTTCGGTGATGTGCTGAACCGCCGTGCAACGCAGATGCGTTCCATGCTGACTGCTCCGTGAGCGGTGCACGGTCGGTGGTTCAGGCGACTCATCGTGGCCATGGTTTTATCTCATGGTTGGCACTGACCATGCAGCATCATCTCTGCCGGCTTCCGATCGGCAGGTGTTCCAGAAGGAAGGGTGCACCTGTCTGTGGAATGT
>PMNP01000353.1 GCA_003161755.1 Ignavibacteriota bacterium
TAATCACGTTCTCATCCTCCCTTCACGCTTCTCTGCAGGGCTATTTTATCAGCGTACCAATTCTCGAAAGACGGATCGACCGGAACTTTGCGATCGGCTGAGTGAATATGGAAAGGTCCGGATCCCAGGACCAATAGACAACCATGGGTGTGCCCACGATATTCTCCGCCGGGATGAACCCCCAAAACCGGCTATCGAGACTGTTGTCACGATTGTCGCCCATCCCGAAATAGTAGTTCCGCTCGACGACATAGGAGGTCGTTTGTACACCATCAACAGTGATACGGCCATCGTTGTAGGCTGGCGCATGCCCCTCCCGCGCTATAAACGTTGCCCACCGCGAGTATGAATATGTCGTAAGCGCGATCGTGTCTCCCTTCTTCGGCACAACAACCGGCCCCCAATTGTCTTCGTTGAAACCGGAACCCTTCGGGAAGATGTGCGAGTCGGGTATCCCGGAAGGCTGAATGCGGTACGAATTGAATTTCATGTTGCGCGGGATCGGAGCCTGCACACCGTTGACATAGACCACCCGGTTGACAACGCGAATAGTGTCACCCGAAAGTGCGATGCAGCGCTTGAGATAAAAGGTAAAATCGGCCGATTCAGCCTCATCCCGGTAGCCTGGAAATTCGAAAACAATGACGTCCCCTCGTTCCACTTGCCGGACCGCAGGAAGCCTGAACCACGGCAGACGAATATTGGTGAGAGGAATGACCCGGGGAGTTGTTCCTCCAAACAGAAATTTGTTGACAAACAGGAAGTCTCCTGTCATAATTTCATTTTCCATCGAGCCCGTGGGGACTTCAAACGAAGCCACGACGAAGCTGTTAAGCACAAAAAAGGCAACGAGGACGAAGCCAAGGTCTTTGAGAAAGTCCTTGACTGGTTCCTTGTGTTCCCATGCAGGCCGACGGAGTCGCGCTGACGGTTTATTCCGAGTCTGTTCAGTAGCCATACTGAGTTCAATCAGTCGTGTCTGGAGACAGTGATCGCGGACAATTCTTCCGCGGGTCCATCATTCATCTTCCATTGACAGCACTGCAAGAAACGCTTCCTGCGGGATTTCCACCCGGCCGACCTGTTTCATTCGCTTCTTCCCCTCTTTCTGCTTTTCGAGGAGCTTGCGNNCCGATCGCCGCCTGGATCGCCACTTCAAACATCTGACGGGGAATGAGTTTCCGCAGTTTGGTGCAGAGCTTCTTCCCCCATTCATGCGCTTTGTCCCTGTGTACAATCGTCGAAAATGCGTCAACCGATTCGCCGTTCAGCAGAATGTCAAGCTTCACCAATTCCGACTCACGAAACTCGAGGAAGTCATAGTCGAACGACGCATACCCGCGGCTGGTGGACTTCAGCTTATCATAAAAGTCGAAAATGATTTCCGAGAGCGGCATTTCATAGGTGATATCGGCCCTCGTCGGGTCAAGGTACGTTGTATTCTTATACGTCCCGCGACGTTCCATGCACAGTTTCATGATGTTGCCAACATATTCCGTCGGCACAATAATCTGCGCACGGATCATGGGTTCTTCCACCTTGTCGATTTCTCCTGCAGGAGGCATGAANNGAGCCGCTCCTGAACGATTTCCATGTGCAAAAGCCCGAGGAATCCGCAACGAAACCCGAACCCCAGCGCCGTGGACGTTTCAGGCTCGAACACGAGCGAGGAATCGTTAAGCCGGAGCTTATCAATGGCGGTGCGGAGGTTTTCAAATTCCTCTGCGACCGTGGGATACACGCCGCTAAACACCATGGGCTTTACATCCTTGTAGCCCGGAAGAGGTGTGGGTGCGGGATTGACGGCATCGGTGACCGTATCCCCGACTTTTGTTTCATGGACGTCTTTTACCCCAGCGATGAGATAGCCGACCGTCCCGGCTTCCAGCACTCCGGTGTGATTCCTCTTCATTTCAAGGACACCCACTTCCTCAGCATCATACACCCTGCCGCTGTGGAAGAACTTCACCTTCTGGCCCTCACGCAACGCTCCGTCGAAAACCCGAAGATACACAATGGAACCGCGATACATGTCGAACACCGAATCAAAGATCAGCGCCCGAAGAGGCGCGTCCACTATACCGTGAGGTGGAGAGATGCGGGCAACAGCTGCTTCCAGAATCTCATCTATTCCTGTGCCTGCCTTCGCACTTGCGAGGATGATGTCTTCGTCTTTACAGCCAATGAGATCCTTGATTTGGTGGCGCACGGTATCCACCATTGCACTGGGCAGGTCGATCTTGTTGATCACGGGGATGATGTCCAGCCCCCCCTCGATGGCCAGATACAGGTTGCTGATGGTCTGTGCTTCGACCCCCTGAGAGGCATCAACGACAAGGAGTGCCCCTTCGCAGGCTGCCAGTGAACGCGACACTTCGTAGGAAAAATCGACGTGTCCGGGAGTATCGATGAGGTTGAGGGTGTACACATTGCCATCTGCCGCGGTATAATGCATTTGAACGGCGTGGAGTTTAATCGTAATCCCGCGTTCCTGCTCCAGATCCATGTCGTCGAGGACCTGGTTGAATTTCATTTCCCGCTTGGTGATCGCGCCGGTGCGTTCCAGGAGCCTGTCGGCGATCGTTGACTTCCCGTGATCGATATGGGCGATGATACAGAAGTTGCGTATGGCGTTCATGGACACATTGGCACCCGGCCTGAACCTTGACCCTGCGCTTCAAACACAAAATCCGTCCCATAAACCCGGAACGGACTCCGCTGGGGTTTCCAACATTCGTGCAAGCAAAGAGGGCTCCCTACAGGCCGTTGGCAAAAACCAGCACGGCTTTGAACCCGAAACTTGCCGATCCTCTTCAACACTTTTCTCGACAAAAAATATACAAGATCGACCTCTCAGTTGCAATAGAAGTTGCAGAAACGGCCCGGTTTTCGTAGCTTTCAGGTTTCCCGGTTGTCCAACATTAAAGCGACCCCGATGTCCATACTTTCCTCTCCTGCCTTCAGCGGATTTCTTCAACGTCATGCAAGGACCGACCACGTTCCTGTCGCCGTGTTTGATTGCGACGGAACAGTGATCAAGGGAGATGTCGGCGAGTCGATGTTCTACCACCAGATCGAGAATTTTTTATTCAAAACTTCTCCCGCATTTCTCTGGCCTGACCATCCGGAGAACAGAACACTTGAGAGGCTCTTCTCCACCCTTTCGACCCTACCCGAAACGAAGCGAAGGGAATCTCGGGAGTTCTCCCACTTTGCAGAGCTCCTCCTTGACTGGTACTTCGGGCAAATCGAGCGGGGACGCGTCGCCAAAGCGTGCACAGACATTGTGAGACTCTTTTCAGGTTTTTCCCTCCCAGAGGTCAGGNNGAGCTCCGTTCTCCGCTCACCGAAAGAACACTTGGGAGCAGAACAGTGCCCCGCGGGATCCGTTATATCCGTGAGTCAGTGGAGATGATCCGCGCCCTCCAGGGCCTGGGATTCGCAATCTGGGTCGTTTCAGGAAGCAACAAGTGGAGTGTGGAGCCCGTGTTTGAGCGGTTGGGAATACCCGCGCACCAGGTTATCGGGATCGAGATGGACGATCAACAAGGAGTACTCACTTCAAAGGAAGTCCTACCCATTCCCATCCGCCAGGACAAAGTCGCCGCATTCCAACGAAAGAATGCCATCCCTCCGATCCTCGTTGCCACTGATTCGAAAAACGACATTCCTCTCCTCCTCCTTTCGACGGACCTGAAGGTAAGAGTCAACTCACGAGGCAGGGACACCGACGATTTCTTCCGCACGGTCGGCACGTTGCCAGATTCCTCATGGGTCCTCGTAGAGTCCCCCACACTTATCGACGACGGGGCGGTCTAACCCTGTGTTGGATTGTGATGAAACGAGTTCGGCAGGTTATTTCACTTCGTAGGTTCCCGTGACCGCCATCTCTGCAATCACTTTCCCTTCGATGGACTTCTGGAAGAGTCGAAGGCTTGCATCGAGGGGGATATTGAGCTTTTCAACATTCAAGGCGTAGAGCGTTGCAACATAAGGATGAGGTCCGGAACCCTTCGGGGGCGCTGGACCTCCATATCCTTGCTCTCCGTACGAGTTCATGAGTTCGCGTGCGCCTTTGGGCATCTTCGAACTCCGTGATGCACCTTCCGATATTTCCCTGACGTTAAATGGAAGATCGATGACAATCCAATGAACCCAATGATGGGCCACAGGGTGAGGATCAATAATGGAGAGCACAAACGATTTAGTGGAGATGGGGATCTCAAGCCATGAAAATCCCGGAGAAACATTTCGTCCGTTTGTCGAAGAATGAACGTGTTTCAATCCGATGGATTCTCCCTCCTTGTAAGAGTTGCAAACTAATGTCAACATGGTATCCTCTGTGCGCGAATAGGTGATACGGCCTGCCTCGTCATGCAAAGGCGATCTTCAACGCTTCATGATTGGCATCTATCGTCAGGTCAATCTCTTCCTCAGTATGTACTGCAGAGAGAAACGAGGCCTCAAACTGTGAAGGTGCGAGGTATATCCCTCGAGCCAACATTGCCTGGAAGTAGGTTGCAAAGTGTTTCGTATCGGCTTTCAACGCGGAGATGTCGTCGACAACATGAGACGATGTGAAGAAGAGCGTCGACATGGAACCTACACGGTTTTGTGTCAGAGGAAGACCGAGACTATTGATGGTCTTCTGTATCCCCGACGAGAGACGATGTGAGAGTCGATCAAGCCTACCATAGATTTCCCGATCCTCTGAGAGCAACCTGAGCGTCTCCAATCCTGCCGTCATCGCAAGCGGATTTCCCGAAAGCGTTCCCGCTTGATAGACAGGCCCAACCGGAGCAACGAGATCCATGATATCCTTGCGTCCACCAAAAGCACCCACAGGTAACCCGCCACCGATGATTTTGCCAAGAGTTGTAAGGTCAGGTTTTACGCCATAGAGTTCTTGCGCACCTCCGGGTGCAAGCCGAAACCCGGTCATCACCTCATCGAAGATCAGCAAGACCCCTTCCCTGGTGCATAGCTGTCGGAGCGCATCAAGAAATCCGCTATTCGGAGGGATGCAGCCCATATTCCCCACCACAGGCTCGATGATCACTGCAGCAACATTGCCGTGGTGTTCACCCATGAGAGCACTGACCGACGCGACATCGTTGAATCGTGCCACGAGCGTCCCTGCTGCGACGGCTGCCGGGACGCCTGGGCTATCCGGCACACCGAGCGTCATGGCGCCTGACCCTGCTTTGATCAAAAACGCGTCACTGTGACCATGGTAACATCCCGCGAACTTGATGATCCGTTCTCTCCCTGTGAACGCACGGGCAAGCCGAACAGCACTCATGGTCGCTTCCGTTCCTGAGTTCACCATTCTGACCATTTCAATGGAGGGAACCATGCGGCAGATCTGCTCAGCCATGACTATTTCGAGTTCTGTCGGGGCGCCGAAGCTTGTTCCATCCAACAATGCCTTCCTCACCGCTTCAATGACNNAAGGATCATAGGCCCCCAAGAGCCGACATAATCGATGTACTTTCGACCATCGACATCCCAGATTGCTGACCCTGCAGCCCGGGCAATAAATAGCGGAGTGCAACCTACCGCCTTGAATGCACGAACGGGAGAATTGACTCCCCCGGGAATGCGAAGTTTTGCCCGTTCAAACAGAAGTTCGGAGGTGCTCTTACTCATGAGATCCTTCATTTTTGACGGTCGAGAACCCGCGCTGCATCTTTTGCGAAATACGTGAGGATAAGATCTGCGCCAGCCCGTTTTATTCCCATAAGCATTTCCATCATGACACGCTCCCCATCGATCCACCCCAATCGCTCGGCGGCTTTCACCATAGCGAACNNCGCCGCGGTGGGCATGCCGAAGCGCTCCTTTACCCGATACAGGATGTCAAGGTAGGGTAACGCGGGTTTGACCATCACGATATCCGCTCCCTCCTGGATATCCTGGGCAACCTCACGCAACGCCTCATCGGAATTTGCGGGATCCATCTGGTGTGACCGTCGATCTCCGAATTTTGGCGTGCTCTCTGCGGCGTCGCGGAACGGTCCATAGAAACCCGANNCACGCGCGAGAAGTTCCACCGATTCGTCGTTCACAATTTCGTTGCCTTTCACAATACCGCAATGACCGTGCGATGTGTATTCACACAGGCAAACATCGGTGATAAGAAGCAGATCCGGCACTTCCTTTTTTACCTCTCGAAGGGCCTGCTGGACCACGCCGAGTTCGCTGTAGGCCCCCGAACCCACTTCATCCTTCTCTTCAGGAATTCCGAAGAATATCACCGCGGGAACTCCCAGCGATCGTNNCCACAGACATCTGGAACACACCGGGCATCGAGCGCACCTCTTTCTTCACAGCCTTCCCTGGCACCACGAAGAGCGGGTAAATGAAGTCGTTCTTCGACAGTTCGGTTTCTCGTACCATATTCCGGAGCACTCCCGTCATACGAAGACGGCGGAGACGCGATACAGGATACGCCGGCATGGCAGTTTCATGGATGTTCATAAGTGTCGCCTTTAGTTTGTCACACCTGCAGGTCGTTGCACGGTTGTACCGCAATACTCCGCAACTCGTGATGCGATGCGTTCCGCATTCATGACGCAATCACCCACGGCAACCCCGCGCCGGTAGTTGCTGCAGAAAAACAGTCCGGGAATCCTGGCCTCTGCGGAGTCAAGGGCATCCGTTACGTTCTGATACCCAAGTGCATATTGCGGGATTGCCTTTTCCCATTGTACTACCCGGGAATACACTGGCTTCCCCTTTACACCAAGTATGGTGGCGAGTTCTTCCTGACACATTGAAACCAGATGATCCGCATCAAGTGTGGCCAGCTCTGGTTGGCGCGAGCCCCCGACAAACGTCGTCAAGGCGTGGTGCCCGTGAGGGGCGCGGCCCGGAAA
Organism: Ignavibacteriota bacterium; assembly: GCA_003161755.1. The sequence continues at coordinate 6,879 of PMNP01000353.1, forward strand.
AAGCGATGACGACCATATCGTGCCCAGGATTTTCCGGCGCTCCAATGAAGGGACAAGGAATCCAAATCCGTTAAGCTCTCGCGGGACCTGGTCACTCCCGAACCCGAGGAATACCTCCGCCACTGGTGGATAGTACACGTTTTCCAACAGCGTCGCAAGTTGTCCATCCAGCGGACGGACCAATCGGCCGGCAGCGAACGCAGGCACAGCAAGAATGACAACGTCGGGTTCACAACTGACGGCATCGCCGTTGGAGTCCGCTTCGACATGAAAATGCCGCGTGCACCCGTTGGATTCGTGCAAACTCATTGCAATGGATTGGACCTTGACCTGGGGATGAAAGCGATCCCCAAGATATCGCGCAAGCGCATCGGGGAATGTCCCCATCCCTTTTTGAAAGGAGAAGAGTTTCGCGCGGTCTTTGGCTTTTTCCGCCCTCTGGTTCCGGTCGCGCCTCCCTTTGACCATCCCTTTCACCAAACCGCCGTATCGTTCCTCCAATGCATAGAGCTTTGGCAATGCCGACCGGACGCTCAACGCCTCAGGATCTCCGGCATAGACTCCGGCAATGAACGGGTTGACAGCATAGTGAAGAAATTCCGAACCAAGTCTTCGCGCCACAAACTGCGCGATGCTCTCGTCGCCAGACCCCCGGCCAACGTATGGTTCCTTCAAGAGTCGCAGCTTGCCGCGCAAACTCCAAAGTCTGCTAGTCAGAAATGCACCAAAACTCATTGGAAGGGCGTGAAGACGCCCATCGCGAAGGATATAGCGTTTCTCCGCCGACGGCGAGGGATAGACTCTTTCGTCGAGGATTCCTAGTGAGCCAAACATCTGGCCAAGCAAAGGGGTAGTCTCGAGGGCACTGTTTGGCCCGGCCTCGATGAGCCATTCATCATCCAGGATCGTGTGAATCGTTCCCCCCGGGACTGACTGGCCCTCAAACAGGGTCACATCGACGCCCGCTTGTCGGAGCCAATAGGCAGTGGAGAGACCCGACACACCTCCACCGATCACCAGAGCTGTCTTCCGAGGGCTCATGCGTTGACTCTTCGAAGAATCAAGTCGGCTAGTGCGTGGATAAACAGAGGATGTGCATTGAGTGCCGGCACCATATCATAATAGGAAATGCCGCTTTCCCGGGCCTCGCGCCTGACTTCCATGTTGATTTCGTAGAGCGTCTCACTGTGATCCGACACAAACGCAATAGGTACGACAACAACGTGCGATACGCCTTCGGCTCCAAGACGCCTTATCGTCTGGACAAGTGAGGGCTCCAGCCACTTCTGTGGACCTACCTTACTTTGATAACACAGGACATGGGGAAGATCAAAATTTCCGACACTGGTGACGGCCCGATACGTCCGGAGGATTTGCTGTTGATAAGGGTCCCCGTTTTGAACGAGTCTCATCGGCGTGCCATGCGCACTAAACACGATGTGTACCTTCCGTCGCTCCTGTTCCCGAACGCGAGCAAGCGCCACACGAATATTGCTCACCACCGCAGCGATGTACGAGGGATGCTCGCAGTACTCTTCGATGACAGACAGATCAAGATTACGCATATTCATTCGGCCGGCAACGCGATTCCATTCATTAACGCTGGAACCGGTCGTACTCACGGAATACTGGGGATAGAGAGGGAGGAGGATCACTCGTCGAATCTGTTCCTCGCGAATTTGTCCAAGCACCTCCGCGGTTGAGGGATGCCAGTACCTCATGGCAACGAACACTTTTGCATTCATCATCGGCCGCAGTTCNNATTCAAGGGCGCGGGCCTGCCTGTTGGTGAGTCTGAGAATTGGAGATCCTCCGCCGATTTTCCGATAATACTCCCGCACTTTCGGAGCGCGTCGTCGCGAGATGAAACGGGCGAGAGGTTTCCGGAACAGGAATGCCAAGGGAAGGTCGATGATGTCGGGATCACAGAAGAGGTTGAGAAGAAACGGCTCGACACTTTCAAGTCGATCTGGACCTCCAAGCTGCAGAAGGACAACGCCAACCGGCGGTGGAGGGGCTTCATCGACGGACTTCGGAGGCAACGTATCTACACGACCTGAAGGCGCGTGTCCACCCTCTTCTGTTGCAAGGAACCTGATCATGAGTGCCAACCCCCGTCAAGAACCCTGCGAACTGCATTGGAAAGGTCCTCCGTCCGATACGGCTTTTGCAGAAACAACTTCACACCCAAATCAATGAATTCCCGCGTGCGTTCATCCTCTGAAAAGCCCGACGAAAGGATCGCCTTCACTTCGGATTCAATTGCTTTGAGTTTCCTCATGGTCTCAATGCCGCTCATCCCCGGCATAATCATGTCCAAGATCACCAAATCGATGCTCGAACGTCGGCGTTGGAACAGTTCAATGGCGCTGGCGCCGTCAGGGGCGGTCAACACCTGATATCCCTTTGACTCCAGGATATCCTTGACCAGTTCACGGATCATGCGTTCATCATCAACAATGAGAATTGTTTCACGCCCTCCTGGCATACGCGGCGATTCGGTTCGCGGAGGGGCAACCTGTCGATTAATGACCGGGAGATACACGGTAAACGTCGTACCAACCCCCACTTCGCTGGTAAAATTCACAAGTCCGCCATGGTGCTCAACGATGCCATACGCTGTCGCAAGGCCGAGCCCGGTTCCCCGTCCTTTTTCTTTTGTGGTAAAGAATGGTTCGAAAATTCTTGCATGGATCGATTTGTCGATTCCCACACCCGTATCAGTGATATCGATCCGAATATGAGGTGTTTTGCTGTCGATCTGCTGGGAAACGAGAAACCGGTCGGGTTGTTGCATCAGCCAAGTACCGATGGTGAGCGTTCCACCTTCCGGCATGGCGTCTCGTGCATTCACACACAAGTTCATCAGCACCTGCTGCAAGTGCGATGCATCGCCCTCCACGACGCAGGCCTGTGCCCGCAGTTCCGTGAGCACGGAGATCCGTTTATCGAATGAACCTCGGAGCAATCGGGCCGTCTCTTCGATGAGTCCATGAACATCGNNATATTGTTGAAATCATGGGCGATCCCACCCGCAAGGAGACCGATACTTTCCATCTTTTGCGATTGCAGCAACTGTTCTTCGAGCTGCCTCTTATCCGAAACATCCTCGAGCATCGTAACAACGTTCACCAGTGATCCGATCCTGTCGAACACCGGGAACAGCTTTGCGCGAACAGTCCTATCGCCGGCCGTAAAAGGGAAGTCGGATGCATATTCTTTGGGAGTGATGGTAAACGGGGGAACATCAACAACTTCGCCGGCGTAGGCCGCCGATATGCGCTTTTGGATTCTCTNNCGAGAAGAGGTTAAGGCGTCCAACAACGGCCATTTTACTCTGCATGCCAAAAAGCCGTAATGAGGCTGCGTTCGCGTCAATGGCGGTCCCCTTAGCGTCAAATACCAGCACCGCAATGGGAGTTTGATCGATAAGCCGGTTGAGATGGTCGCGCGATTCGAGCAGTTTCTCTTCAAGCCGCTTTCGATCCGTAATGTCTCTTGCAACCCCCTGGATTCCTACCACCCGACCTTCCCGGATGATTGGACGTTCATTGATTTCAAGCAAGATCATACGGCCATCGGCATGAATGATCTCGCAGGGATAGGCGGGAGCCGCTGTTCCGCTGCGAAATGTCTCCTTGCGAAGCGCTCCGACCATCTGGTTTACGGGATTGGGAGTGAGGAACTTGCTATAGACATCCTTCCATTCTTCCACGGAATGGCCGGTGATTTTCAGTACGGACGGTGAGACATAGGTGAACACCCCGTTTGCATCCTGCACATAGAAGAAGAGATCCTGCGTCTCCTCGACAATAAGCCGGAGAAGATCTTCCGACGTGCGCAGGTTTGTCGCTGCGTGAATCTCGTCGCTGATATTGCGAAACATCAGGATGTCTGTCCGCTCTTCACCTGCTTTTGTCATCCGTGCGTTCATCTCAACAGGTACGATCGTCTGCTCCTTCCGGAGGACACGCAGTGTCCGAACGTTTCTGACGTTTCCGCCACGGTGCAGGCGCATGAATGCCGCATCAGCCTGCGGTTTTGTCTCTGCAGAGAGAACTTCTCTGATGGTCCTGGTGAGCAGTTCTTTGCGTGAATAGCCGAACAAACGTGATGCTTGGGGATTGACATCAAGGATCTTGCCAGACTCAGGTTCCACGATGACAATGGCATCAAATGCCGATCCGAAGAAAAGGCGGTAGCGNNAGCGCTGTTCAGAAAGATGAAGGTCTTCCTCAACGTTGCCGCGTTCGATCAGGTGGCCGAGAACGTCCCCGATTGTCCGGAGAAACCTGACGAAATCGCGGTCAGTAATGACAGGCCTTGTCGAAGCAACCGACAACGCCCCGACAATTGTGTGTTGCACACGCAACGGAACACTGACAAAGTGTCGAATTCGCCTGCGTCGAAGGAGAGGATGGACCGGAAATGCCGGGTCAATCACGACGACGGGTTTCCTCGTCCGGACTGCCTTCCATGAGAGCGACGTCGCAGCGGGAAATTCCCGGGATGAACGAAGTTGTGGCCGCACGAAGCCATGCTGGGCAACTAACTCCATAACGTCTCTTCCGCGACTGTGCCTTTCGATGAGAACACAGGGAAAACCCGTGGATCTGGCAACAGCAGCCGCTATATGCGGGAAGGCTTTCTCCAAGTTGCCGGCGCTCGTGACGAGCGCAGTTAACGTATAGAGCGCCTTGAGCTGCCGTGTATGTGTTGTTGGCTTTCCCTGCATGTATCCCCGTTGTTTATCTCGAAGCCCAACTTTTCGGTGTCTTCAAGAGACGAACCATTGCTTCCTCCCGCGAGCCGCGTTCCGGCTGAGCACCGTACTCCCATCGAACTTCAGGCGGAAGCGACATCAGAACTGATTCCACCCTTCCCCCGCTCTGCAAACCGAAGTCAGTCCCACGATCATGAAGAAGATTAAATTCCGCGTACCTGCCACGGCGAAGGAGCTGCCATTTTCGCTCGCGTTCACCCCATGAATCACCCTTTCTGCGAATGACGATGGGGAGATAGCTCTCAACGAACGCGTTCCCCAGATCCTGAACAAACCGAAACGTTTTGTCAGGCTCATCTCTCAATTTGTCGAAAAAGATCCCTCCAATTCCACGGTGCTCCTGTCGATGCGGCAGATAGAAGTATCGGTCAGCCCACTCTTTGAACTTCTCGTACGAACCACGTTCATATCGCTCACAAACAGACTTGAGAATATCATGGAAATGAGCAAAACCTTCTTCATCAATATAACTGGGAGTCAAGTCGCTCCCGCCGCCGAACCACGAAGTCCCATCCTCCATCTCAAAGAATCTGCAATTAAGGTGCACTGTTGGAACGAGCGGATTCCGTGGATGGACGATCAGTGAGATCCCGGTTGCCGCAAAGAGTTGAACCGGAACAGCAAGTGATTGCGCCACGTGATCCGACAATCTGCCAAACACTTCCGAGAACCCAATGCCAGCCTTTTCAAATACCTCCCCTTCCTGAAGAACAGCGGTAACGCCTCCACCTCCCTCCAACCGTTTCCAAGGATCAGAAATAAACCGCAGTGCGGGTTCTTCACCTTCAAGGGTGGCACAGAGAGTGCGCTGCAAAGACCGGAACCACTGCGCAGCAGCAGTCCCTCTTGCCGAAAGGCGCTGTGCATCCCATACCGGAGCAACGGAGTCTGGATGTTTCACATTGTTCACTTGTGAAAGGGGACGCTCTCCTCTTTGACCGCCTGGACCATGGCTCNNAGATTGAACACATGCCCCGGCCCATTCCCATACTTCTTCAGGATGGAGCGCACCTCCCTCCTGATGCTCTCGGGTGTTGCGTAGAGAATCGATGGGTTCAGGTTTCCCTGGAGCGCAACCTTTTCTCCAACAACACCACGAACGTCGGCCAGATCGGCTGTCCAATCGACCCCAATGACCTCGGCGCCCACATGTGCCAGATCCCACATCGCGTGATTCGCACCTTTGCAGAATACAATCACCGGACGATGGTCGCGCTGCATGTGGGAGAGAATATNNGCTTCGGTCAGTTTGTCCATGAGCGCCGAAAATATTTCAGGCTCATCAAGCATCATCCTCGTGATGTGCTGATAGCCCTTGCTGGCCCCTCCCTCGACCATGTATGTTGCCAGTGTCCACGGAGCACCCGAAAAGCCAATCAAGGGAACCCGACCTCCGAGCGTACGCTTGGTCATCTCAATTGCATCCATCACATAACGGAGCGAGCGTAACGGATCCGGGACACAAAGGGCCTGAACGTCATCACGTGTCCGAATCGGCATCGGGAACCGAGGACCCTTTGATTCTTCCATCTCAAGGCGCATCCCCATCGCATCAGGAACGACGAAGATATCTGAAAACAGTATGGCGGCATCAACCCCCAAGAGATCAACCGGTTGAACCGTCACCTCTGCGGCGATTTCAGGGGTCTTGACCATTCGGAGGAAATCCGTCTTCGACCGGATTGCGCGATATTGCGGAAGGTACCGTCCCGCCTGTCGCATAAGCCAGACCGGTGTACGATCCACCGTTTCTCTTCTGCAGGCTCGCAAAAACAGATCATTCATGGGTTCTCGGAGTGGCGTAGTACGCGGCAATGGCATCGGCGAGTCCCTGGGATGTCGCTTCCTGCGCCCGAATTTCCGGTTCAAGACCGAGGTTTCGCACAGCGCCAGCTGTCGTCGACCCAATGACTGCAATGCGGCTCTTTCCGCTTACAGCCGAAAGCGTGCCGCCGGGAAGGACGCTGGCGAAGTTGTTGACGGCAGAAGGGCTCGCAAAACTTATAACATCAATCTCGCCGCGAAAAATCCTCGCAATGGTCGGTTCGGCACCCTTGAGATCAGCACTTACCGTTTTGTAGACGGGAATTGGGTGAACATCCGCCCCTAGTGCTTTGAGGCCATCGATCAATTCCTGCTTCCCCAGGCTGCCACGTGGAAGGAGGATCCGTCTGCCACTCACACCATACTGTCTAAAGTATTCGAGCAGGGCGGATGTCGAATATTCGTCAGGAATATGCTGAGGACGGAGTTTCAGCCGTTCGAGCTCTGCCCCGGTCTTTCTGCCCACAACGGCCAACTCGCATTGGGACAACAGCTCAGGGGTTATTCCCTGGGTCACGCAGCGATGCAGAAAAAAGGTTACGGCATTGACACTCGCAAAAACGATGAGCTGAAACTGGTCGAGGAGCCGCAAGGCAGCGTCGCACTGATCCCACGAGTCTGGCGGAATCACCTGAATCGTCGGAAGAAACACCACTCTCGCCCCATGGGCCTCAAGAACCGCATGGAGATCTGATGCCTGCTCGCGACGGCGTGTAATGAGGACGGTCTTATTGTTGAGCAGATTTGACATCAAGCGGTTCACCACGGATTTCTCGAAGAATCCTGTCGGCCCCCTTTGACAGGAGCTGGCGGGCCAGTGCTTTTCCCAGACCCTCGGCCTCGTCCGGATCGCCTTCCGCTCGGTCACGAACAACCCTCTTCCCGTCCAACGATCCAACCATCGCATCAAGGACAAGGCGCTTACGTCCAGCCGCCTCGGCTATCCTTCCGAAGACCCCAAGAGGGATTTGACACCCGCCTTCCAATGTGCGCAGCAAGGAGCGTTCGGCACGAGTAACATTAAACGTCGCCTTGTGGTTGAGAACACCGATCACACCAGCGACTTTGTCATCATCG
>PMNP01000182.1 GCA_003161755.1 Ignavibacteriota bacterium
ACTGGAGGCCTTATGTCAAATCCCATTTTAGATGAGCAGAGAGTGTACACTGACCTACACTGGAATAGGTGCACGGGCAAGCTTGAAGAAAGGCACCTTTCCATCTTTCTAGATGAACAAGGTAACGCAATGAAAGCAATCATCCCAGCCCAAGAAGAAGGGCGCCACTTAGGGAGCATGGCGGATACTAAACAAATATCGGCCTACATAAAAATGCGAAGAGCCAATTTGCCGTTCTCATTTATTTCCAAATCGTTGGGCTGGTCAAGATGGACGCCCATCGAGGAATCCCCTTGGCTTATTTCTTGGGAAGCAGCTTCACGCGCGACCAAAGGGAAAAGAGAACAGGCACTAGTCGTCCTCCGTGAGATGAATCTAAGAGCCAGAAGCTGCGTAGTTGAGAAACTCAAGGAAATCACTTCGAAATTGCAAGACCTGTCGGGCGTCGCCTTTCCTGAGTTAATTCAAAAATACCACATGGAGCAGTCCGGCAGGGAAGATCGATTGTACTACAGGAAAATAGAACTTCTAGCACAAAAAAATCTCCTCGGAAGAGTCTTAAACGAGATCGACATGTGGTTACGTAGCCATCATTGTGACATACCGGAGGAACTGCCCTCACATACGATAGAATCCCAACCCATTGACCCAGCGGGGCTGGTGCACGCCATCGCCACATTAGCCACCGAAACAAAAGCTCTATCTACTGAGGTTAAGTCATTGGCGCAGGCTCCCAGGGGCAAGGAAGAACGGAAGTCGCCGCGGAGCATCCTGCAAAGAGATCGACTGGCTGATATTTACGTTCAATGTTGTCGTTTGCACAAGACAGGGAAACCGACGCTGCAATTGCTATCTGAAATCTCGGACGTTTCTCTTGCCACATGGAGCAAGGAACTCAGTAATCCGATATTCGTCGCACTCCTTGCTAACAGAATCAACAAGGCCGTGAACTTGTGCAAGAATCTGGAGATGCGTGACGTGTTGGCAAGCGCATTTAACAACATGTTGAATTCGCTTGACAACCTCAAAACCAAGCGATATGAGAGTAAGACAAGAAGTGGAGCTACGGCGCGTGAACCTGAATACGCGGATACGAACGAGGATGAAAACGAGGAGTTCTGAAACATCTACTGAAGCCCAATAATTTCTTTTTGCAGTGAAAGGGGCACAACGGATTAGGAGTTCTGACGCAGTTTCTGCAAAGAGTTCTTAGGTAGGAGGATTTCTGTGCACCTCCTACCTATCGCAAACGAGTGTTGAACAGACTCCCAGCTCTGGGAAATGAGGGCAACCCGGCTGACGTGATAGGCGGCAGGGTTGCCTATTTTTTTTATCCGGCGCAACGGGTACGCCTCGGATCTGATCTCAATCCCAATAAGCAATTTTGAGTGCAGCCCATGCCAATATCTGAAAATCGTCGAAAAGCGGAAAAACAGATTCTCTGCACTTTGTGTTTCAATGCGGAGGCATATCTGAGTTTGCCTCGTACTTTCAACAAATATGCGTTCGAAGTGCCACGCAGTCGGTTTCTATTTGCCACGCTTCAATCTCTGTACTTCTCTTGTTCGAAAGAAGTTAACTTAGAAGAGCTCAAGAGCACGAATCCAGAATTTGAAGAGTACTTACCTTGGATCTCTCCACCAAAAATGAATGCCCTCCCAATTCCGGGCTTCCGTCTTCTAGCAAGCTCACTCCTTCAACACAGTGCAGATTTCGTTGAAGAGATTTCGCCTCCTGAAGAGCCTGAGATTCCGCCAATTGTACAAAGACGATCTGCGTACGAGGTCTTGACGGGAGAACAGATTGTCAATATGGCAATTCATGAGGAATCCTACCTCGTTAAGGGATTGATGCCGACTGAGTCGTTGGCGCTGCTGGTGGGTCCAGAAGGGGTCGGCAAGTCTTTGTTGGCTTTGAGTCTAGCCCTGGCTGTGACTTCAGGAGCTAAGAGGTGGCTGAGCTTTGATGTTTGCACACCTGGCAAGGTCCTTTATGTGAACAACGAAATGCGATTTGAAGCTTTCGCCCGACGGCTCCAAAGAATGGTGAACAGTAGTGACACACCGCAATATTTATCGAATCTCTTGACAATACGAGAATCATTATCGATACCGCAATTCTGGCAAAGTCTCAGAGAAATCTCCGCAACGTTCAAGCCACGCCTGGTTGTCCTCGATTCACTGTTTCTACTGCACGACATGGATGAAAATGACAATCTCGGAATGAAGAAGGTCATGCTCCAAGCGCTCGACCTTATTGATAAATTCCGGCTCTGCGTGCTCCTCCTACATCATACACGGAAGAACGCTCGAAACGAAAAAATGAGCAACGATCAGGTTAGAGGCAGTAGCATCATTNNACTCATGCCTACGAAGCTCCGCTTCGGAGGAGATGACATGTGGCAATGTCGACTTCTGTCTCTTGACTCGACTGATTTGTCATTTCACGACGAAGGCGAGGTAAATGAAGATTCTCATAGCGCCAAGTCAAGGAGCAGTTTCCCCAAGAAGGCAGCATTGAACTTTGCAGAGTTCATGAAACCTTCGCAAGAGTATTCGCGCAAGGAGATTGTAGAATATTTTGCAGCAAAGGGAATTAGTTCCAGAACGATCGATCGCGGTTTGAGGGCAGCAAAAGCAGCTGGGTTCCTAGTTCTTAAATCTTCGGGAAGCTATTCGCTTNNCGCTCTGACTCAAGCCTCACTTGCACTCATACAGCCCCATCACAATGTGCATTCAATTGAAAACATGAGTGGGTATCTGCGCGTTTTGAAGATTAAAAGGGGCAGAATTGACGGATGAGGGACATGTTACTTCGCAAGACACAATGTTGGGCCCATCCTAACGACTTCTCTTTCACAAGGCACACAATGTTTAATAGCAATCACTTACGGCGATATCAGAATCCATCTGACCCGGAATCCAACGGGTGGATACTGTCTCTGGGTCCAGAAAAAGAAGGTCCAATGATGGAAGGACTTCGTCCGAATCGTCCTATTGCTGTTGGCGCCCGCACCATTGCCATGACAAAGCAAAGCCCCAATGGAGGCAGTTGAAACCNNGAACGATTGTTATCGGTCAGGGAGGCGTGCGCCTTGATGCATGTCAGCCGCCGCCAGATCGACAAGTGGATGCTCGATGGGAGTCTTAGAGCTGTTCGCGTTGGCAGGGACAGGAGATTTCCGCAATGGTATCTGCGGGAATTCCAACAATCGCTCCTTGCCTCTGGAGATGACAAGATCGGCCGGTTTCTCCGTGGGGACCCTTGATATCGACGATTCGGAAACGTAGATTGCCCCTGACAGATGCTCCTCACCTACCACCCACAAATCATGCTCTCCTTGGCCCGTAGAAGGGCCAACGCCAGTGTCTCAACGGCTGTGGTGGCCCGGAGCATGCACTGGCCCGTCAACAATTCCCGTGAGGTCTACTGATGGCTTCCCTTTACATACGACAGCGATCGCCGTTCGTCTGGATCGGCTACTCGCTGGGCGGGGTTCGGGTCGACAGAGCGACCGAATTCCGCTGGGTCAAGAAACGTGATGGGACACCAAGCGTCCCACCCGAAGCAAAGGTTTTCAAACGTGAAATCGAAGCGCGCGTCAATCTCGGACAATGGGACAGCATTCGCCCGTCGCGCCACAAACGACTCATGCTTGAAGAGGTTCTCGAACTGTACGTCCAAACCAAAGGTCCTAAGCTCGCCGCGAGCACGGTGAAGCTGTACAAGCTCTCTGTGCGAAAAGCTATAGAACAACTTGGAAATGTCGACATTACGCGCCTGACCGAGAAAGACATGCTCAAGTTGCGTCAGGGGCTTATCAGCGAGTACGGGGAATCGAACACCGCCATTTGGCTTCGACACCTTGCCGCTCTCATGAGCCATGCTGCCAGGAAGAAGCTGATTAAGGAAAACCCCGTCACTCCTGATGTCAAATTCCGTCCTGCTGCGGAGCCTGTTATTTGCTATTCCATTGAAGAGCTTGAGCACTTGTTCACGTATGCAGAATCCCACGGTTTTACCGGACTCTGCGACCAGCTCCGGTTCCTCATCTTCTCCGGCTTCCGCAGTGAGGAATCGTGTATCGCCAAGTGGAATCAGGTCGATTTTCATCGCCGGGTGATCCGGAACTGGAACCAGAAGGGAAAGCGGTGGGATGATCAGCCGATGGATTCAGAGTTCTTCTCATTCATCGCAGGTCTTACTCACAAATACGAACCCTACTTATTCCGCTACCGGCACAAGGCGGGACTCAATCACGCGGTGANNCCTTCACACGTTGAAGACGTATGCGGTGGGACGATGGAAGGCGATGGGATTGGATATTCTCACGATCTCAAAGCTCGCTCACCACCGGAGCATCGAGACGACGCGCAAGCACTACGACTACTTTGACACTGCAAAAATCCTCGGACAGATGGACGGCGCAATCGGAGAGGGAAAACTTTCGCTCGTTCCATGCGGAGTTCAGAAAGTTACTGCACTTTTACTGCACTCGACCCCCTCAACCACCCTCGACGACCTCACAACACAAAAAAGCCCGAATCCAATTTCGATTCAGGCTTTTTCGTGCACCCACCAGGACTCGAACCTGGAACCCACTGATTAAGAGTCAG
>PMNP01000193.1 GCA_003161755.1 Ignavibacteriota bacterium
GACCAGGGCATGATGTTTGGCTATGCCACGAATGAGACTCCGGAATATATGCCGATGTCAATCATGTTCGCTCATAAACTCGTGAAACGGCTTTCGGATATCCGGAAGAAGCATTCCAAGCTCATGCCGTATCTTCGTCCCGATGCGAAATCGCAGGTGACAATCGAATACAACCAGCGCCGGCCTTCCCGCGTNNTCATCGTCGATACCTACGGTGGCAGAGCGCCTCATGGCGGCGGCGCGTTCTCAGGTAAGGATCCATCGAAAGTCGACCGCAGTGCCGCGTATGCATCCAGACATCTCGCAAAAAACATCGTCGCAGCGGGACTTGCCGATGAATGCCTGATTCAAGTCGCCTACGCCATCGGTATTGCCGAACCGGTGTCCATTCATGTCAATACAATGGGAACGGGCCGGATTCCGGACATGGAGGTAGAGAAGATCATTGCGAAGGAAGTCGATATGACTCCCAGAGGGATCNNGATCACAAAGAAGGAAAGTACAAGGTCGCGAACCTGGGATTGTCCCGTGAAGGGATCAATCTTATAGAATGGGCGGAGTCAAGAATGCCCGTTCTGATGGCACTACGCCAGAAGTACACAAAGAGCAAGCCGTTTAAGGATTACCGCATTGCCGGATGTCTCCATGTCACCAAGGAAACTGCGGTCCTCATAAGGACGTTTGTTGCGGCGGGNNCGATGCGGTTGCAGCTGCGCTGGCAGCGGAAGGAATTCCCATGTTTGCCTGGCACGGGCTGAGCGTGAAGGAATTCTACTGGTGCATCGAACAAACGCTTTCCATTAATCCGAACCTGACCTTGGACGATGGGGCAGATCTTATTTTTACCATCCATAACCGATTTCCGGAACTGGCGAAGAAATTCGTGATTGGTGGGACTGAAGAAACCACTACTGGTGTTCACCGCCTCCGGGCTATGGCTGCCGATGGGGCGCTGCGGTATCCGGTGATTGCAGTGAACGACGCTGAAACAAAGTGGGATTTTGATAATGTCTATGGGACCGGTCAATCGACCCTGGACGGAATATTGAGAGCAACAAGCGTCCTTATCGCCGGCAAGAATGTGGTCGTCGCCGGATATGGACACTGCGGCAAAGGAGTGGCAAACCGGGCCAAGGGGCTTGGTGCAAACGTCATTGTCACTGAGGTGAAACCCACCGCCGCCCTGAAAGCCACGCTCGAAGGGCTCCGCGTCATGCGCATGGACGACGCCGCCAAAATAGGCGACATCTTCATAACCGCAACAGGGGTAAAGGACATCATCATCAAACGCCATTTCGAGTCGATGAAGGACGGTGCAATTGTGTGCAATACCGGCCACTACGACTGCGAGTTGAATCTGGGAGATCTCGGGAAGCTGACTCGATCCAAACGTGAGGTCAGACCAAACAATGAAGAGTATCTCTTGAAGAACAAGCGGCGCATATACGTCCTTGCACAGGGACGACTTGTCAATCTTGCGGCGGCCGAAGGCCATCCATCCGAAGTGATGGATATGTCATTTGCCAACCAGTTTATGTCGCAACTCAGATTGGTGGAAGCTCATAGGAAGGGGAAGAGGCTGGAGAATGCAGTCCATGATATTCCGCCGGAACAGGACCAGGAAATTGCGCTGGTGAAACTCACGACGCAGGGGATGAAGATTGACATGNNATTGACAAGTTGACGGCAGAGCAGGAGAAGTACATGAACGATTACAGTTCAGGGACGTAAACCCGAACAATCAACGTCAGCAACAAGCCAACGCCTCGATTAAGAGGCGTTTGGTTTTTGAGGGGGAGTATGCTCCTCATCATTGCCGAGAATGCGGTTGACGGTGTCGAGGAGAAACTCCGGAGCGAACAGCTTCGTGACGAATTCCACCGCGCCAAGCATCAGGCTTTCTGTTGCCATCTGAAATCCCGCTTTTCCGGTGAGCACAATAACGGGACATTTTCGCTGTTGCCTGCCGAGGACTCGCAATACGTCGATGCCAGACATCCCCGGCATGGCAATATCCAGCAGGACCAAATCAAACGATTCTCGCAGCAAACGTTCGACAGCCTCCTCCCCCGCCGATTCCTCCGCAACTGAAAACCCCGATTGTGTAAGCGTATCCACAATTGCGCGCCGCATATCAGCATCATCATCGACACACAAGATGCGTTTCTGTTCCATGGTACCCCCTTCCAGAGATCGATGGTAGTCAATCGGATGAAGAGAATCAACTCTTGTTGATCGGAAATCAGTCCTCCCAACAGTAACATTAGAGAGGGAGATTGATCCATGTTCAACCTTGATACATATCGATGGGAGGATTGAATGCGCGTTGCGATAATTTTCACCATTGTGGCCGTTGCCGTTTCGACTGCCTTGGCTCGAGAACCGATTCCAGTGTTGAAGGAATCCTTTGATGGCGTCCTCGCGCCGGCCCTTCCGCCAGGCTGGCTCAGCTCGAGGCATCGATCCCCGAATATAGACGATTTCTCATCCACTGCATCTTCGTCGAATTCTCAGCCTAATGCAGCCTATTGTGCCAATGCAACCGTCGAGCAATGGATTGTTTCTCCCACGTGCAGTTTCTCGACGTATGTTCCGGATAGACTTCAGCTTTGGTTGCGGCGGTCTGCCACGTTTAACGCTCCGCTGGTCGTTGAAGCATCCCTCGATGGCGGCCTTTCATTTCCAGTCCAGATCGGAGACACGCTGCGACCTTCGGGTTCAACATCCTATGAAGTGCAATCGCTTGTACTGCCGGCCCGACTCAAGGGGGAGAGCAATATCCATTTTCGATTGCGGGTCATCCCGGACAAAAGTGGAACGTCTGGCACGCTCAGAATCGATGACATCGTGGTCACTGCAGGTCTTCAGGTGGATGTTGCCATCGCCCATGCGGAGTTGATTCAAGCAGTCAGAGATGGGATTTCGGTCACAATTCACGTAACGCTTCTAAACGATGGAGATCGGCTCTCGGCAGCAACGCTCCTCAGGTTTGCCTACTTGCGCAACGCTGATTTGATCGAACGCCCGCCGGAGAATCTTGGTCAGACGATTGCCCCTGGGGGAATCGCACCGGGTGATTCTTCGTCCGCCGAATTCTCCACTGTTGTTGCGCCGCCGGGAGGTGTGATTGTTGTTTCGGCCTGTTCTCCGCCAGAATACGATCCCTCCGAGGACAGCCTGTGTTTTCCCGTCACGGTCCCTTTTGGAAACACGAGCCTTCTCGTAAATGAGATCATGTATGATCCTCTGGCAGGCACTCCAGAATGGGTCGAAGTGGTCAACATGCGATCGGAATCCATTGCGCTGTCGCGATGGCAAATCAATGACGGATCGGCAGCATTGCGTCGTGTAATTACTTCGTCAGCCATACTTCCTCCCGCAGCCTTTGCAGTTCTCACCCGTGATTCGGCGGTTTTTAAGCAATGTCACCTTTCTACGCATTGCCTCATTGTCCAGGTTACCAATTTTCCGTCGCTCAATAACACGTCAGATGACTTTATCGTTTACGATCCGTCCGGAGCGACGATCGACAGTGTTCATTACAGTTCCACATGGCACAGCTTTGCCGTTATTGATCCCTCAGGCCGTTCATTGGAACGGATCAGCACAGCGCTGTCTTCAAACGATCCCCGTAATTGGACGACATCGATGGCAGCAACCGGCGGGACTCCCGGCGAGCCGAATAGCGTCGCAACGACGGCAGTTTCTTCGAGGTCGAGGCTTAGTTGTGCACCAAACCCATTCTCACCGGACGGTGACGGGATGGACGACAATGCCATCGTGCGGTACGAACTCCCGCTTCGGACGTCGATGGTGTCGCTCTCAGTATTTAACGTTCGGGGGAGAAGAGTGAGAAAGCTGATGGATCATGCAGCAGGAGGACTCACGGGCATGACCGTGTGGGATGGGAGGGATGACAATGGAATGCGCGTACCGATAGGCATGTACATTCTTCTGCTTCAGGCCGCGTCCGATGGCGGCGAGTCGACGTTTGAAGCGAAGACGACGATCGTCGTGGCGACGAGACTGTGAGAGTCGCATACCTCAGACAACTGGTGTCCTGATCTCNNCTCGCTATGAATACGACTCCGATCGATACGCCCAGCGAAAGCCGACACGTCTTTGCTCCTATGATGCCAACAACCAGACAATACCAAATGGAGAAGAGATCGAAGTTCATGGCGATCATGGCGAGAGGGTCGTGAGCATCCGCCAATCCGCAAAGTCGAATGAGCGAAGTGGGTGGATACGCAGTCGGAGAAAAGAAGTAAAGGAGCGTATGCAGTAGGAATCC
>PMNP01000202.1 GCA_003161755.1 Ignavibacteriota bacterium
GACGGTGGGGCGGGTATGGCTGAAGCGTTGGGTGTGCGCCTGCTCGATGAACATGGCCGGCCGATACTGCAGGGTGCACAGGGCTCGCCATTCCTGCGCCGGGTGGATTGTTCCTCCATCGATGAACGCATCGCTCAGGTTTCGATCATCGCTGTCTGCGATGTGCGTAATCCCCTTACCGGTCCGGACGGTTCGGCCATGGTCTTTGGCCGACAAAAAGGGGCGCGACCTGAGGATCTGTCGGCGCTTGATGATGGGCTCCGCCGTCTTGGCGAACGGATCGAGAGCGACTGCCACATCAGCGTTGACCGTTTGCCCGGTGAAGGAGCAGCAGGTGGACTGGGGGCGGGAGTTGCGGGATTCCTCAAGGGTCGGCTTGAGCGTGGGATTGATGTTGTGATGGCGATTTCCGGATTCCGCGAACGAATAGCAGGCGCAGACCTTGTCCTGACTGGAGAAGGCAGGCTCGACCGGCAGACGAAATTCGAGAAGGTTATTGCCGGGGTTGTCGAGTGCTCACGACATGCAGGCATTCCCGTTGCTGCGGTGGTCGGAACAATCGAAGATCCTGTTGAAGAGGTGANNTCTCGTGAACAGCGAGACCTCGTTTGAGCAGGCAGTCAGCGAGGCTTTCCCGCTCCTCAGGTGCAGGACCTCAGATCTACTCCACCGGTTAATAAATACGCGAGCTTAAGGCTGTACCGCGATCGGCTCTTGTATTTCTCCCGCAACTTCCTGATCTAATAATCCTATGGCAAACAAGATTAACTCCGCGAAGCCCCGGGTTGGGGAATCTTCGCGACAATTTAAGGCCGGAAGTCCCTTTCCCCCAGAGGTCGAATGCATCATTGAGGAAGTGGCGGATATTGCAGGCTATCTCTGGGATCGTCATTGGGCTGAGCGAAATGCCGGGAACATCTCCATGGATGTCACCGAGGTAATCGGCAGAAGAACACAAGCTCCCAAAAAGGCGGCATGGATCGAGCGTTCTCTTCCCTTTCCTGAACTGGGGGGATCTTGGCTGTTGATTACGTCGGCCGGTTCCAGAATGCGGGATCTGGCACGCAGGCCGGAGGAGTTCCTTGGAATCATTCGCATTGCCGACAACCTCGATGGATACCATTTGGTTGGCGGCCCCGAGAAGGGGTTTACTCCCACGTCGGAACTCCTCTCGCACCTTCGCATCCACCAATCCTTGCGTAAGCGTGGTGCAGTTGAGCGGGCAATACTTCACACGCATCCCGATGCCTTAATCGCGATGACGCATATCCCGGAGTTCAAGGACGAGACAAGACTCAACAGCGTGCTTTGGGGAATGCACCCTGAAGCAATCCTTGTTGTTCCATCAGGTGCTGGGTTTGTCCCGTATGTTCTCACGGGGACAATTGAACTCGCGACTGCCACCGTTGAGGCTCTTGCGTCACATGCGGTGGCGATTTGGGAGAAGCATGGATGTTTCGCGATCGGTCCCACACCATCTGATGCTTTTGATGCGATCGACATGTTGGAAAAATCTGCTCGCATTTTTCTTATGGTCAAGAGTGCCGGCAGATCACCCGAAGGGCTGAATCGTGAACAAATCGAAGAGCTCCAGAGGAAATTCTCTCAAACTTAGTGAATCGATCCACAAGTTCGTTGACGGGCGACAGAGCGGGATTTCCTGATCCTCGACACTATGATCACCCCTTGTCATAGTACAGACACCGACGTATGGCATGCATATTCCCGACGGGTTTCTTGACACTAAGACAGTCCTTGCTTCGGCTCTGCTTGCGTCGGTAGGCGTCGGGGCGGCTGTATCGCGTGCAAGGAAAACACTCCCTCCTTCAAAAATACCGGTTCTTGGACTCTCGGCAGCGCTTTTGTTTGCAGCACAAATGGTGAACTTCCCCGTCGCTGGTGGAACCTCGGGGCATATCGTGGGATCGGTTCTTGCGGCTGTCATTCTCGGTCCCTCGGGAGCAGTCATTGCGCTCATGGCTGTCTTGCTGGTGCAGGCACTTTTGTTTGCCGACGGGGGTCTTCTGGCACTTGGAGCCAATGTGCTCAACATGGCCGTCGTTGGCTCACTGCTGGGATATGCGGTGTATCGTGGCGGCTGCCTGATCCTGAAAGGCGAACGGGGCATTCTTGCCGCGGCCGGATTTGCATCATGGTGTTCGACAGTTTGTGCTGCTGCCATGTGTTCCGGCGAGCTGGCATGGTCGGGCATGGCGCCATGGAGCGTAATCTTTCCGGCGATGGTAGGGGTTCATGCATTGATTGGATTGGGCGAGGGAATCATTACGATGCTCGTGCTTTCGGCCCTCCTCCGCGTTCGCCCCGACCTTGTCCATCATGAGCAGGAGAATCTTCCCGGGGGAACGTGGACGAAGGTGATCTTTGCAGGAACGGCAGCTCTTGCGGTATTGCTTTTCATTGCACCCTTCGCCTCACCCTGGCCGGATGGGCTGGAATCAGTTGCTGCGCGAATTGGGTTCGCGTCTCATTCCCTGCCACAACCGATTCTGCCAGCCGCTTTTGCCGGCTATCACATTGGTGGGATAGTCTCGCCTGGAGTGGCGACCATTATCGCCGGAGCGATCGGCGCCTTCGTGGTGTTGATGCTCTCAGTACTTCTTGCGAGGATACTTTTGTCGCGTGGCAACAGTGCCCGCTGACTGACGATTACAACCTATGCGCGCACATTCGTTCGATCATCTCCTCACCGTCGATAGTCCGGTCCGCCGCCTCAACGCATCTGTAAAGGGGATCACGGCCCTCGTAATTCTTCTCACTATTGCTTGCATACCGATTGGACGGCCAGACTATCTCGCTGCGCCGTTGGTCATCCTTGGGGCAATTGTTGTCGTTTCCAGGCTCCCGCTGCTGTTCCTCTTCCGCCGCATTCTCTTGCTTGAGCCTTTTGCAGTAGCTGCCGCTTCTCTTGCGTTGTTCCACCCAGCCGGGTGGGTTGCGTTTGTCACCGTCCTTGCGAAATCCACCCTGTCGTTACTGGCAATTATTCTCCTCTCAGCGACAACGCCGTTTACCGAATTGATCGCTTTGCTCCGCCGTATCGGGCTCCCTTCGTTGCTCGTGGTCACGATTACGCTCCTCTATAGGTACCTGTTCCTTCTGGCCGACTAAGCCGATAGAATGAAAACTGCAAGAGAAGCAAGGACGATGAAACCCGGAAAGCGCAGGATTTGGTTTCTCCATGGGGGGATTATTGGCAGTCTTGTCGTCCGTTCAATGGATCGGGCCGATGGCGTGTATTCGGCGATGAGAGCGAGAGGATGGTCATGAATCCCGTCTTGGNNTCCAGCATCTAGGTTTCAGCTATCCCGACGGCAAGGAAGCGCTGCGCGATATCACGTTCTCGGTGAACGAAGGCGAATGTCTCGGCGTGATTGGTCCGAATGGCGCCGGGAAGTCAACACTGCTTCTTCATTTGAATGGGTTGCTCCCTGATCGAGGTCAGGCTCGACCCTCTGTCACGTTGAGAGGAACTGCTGTCACTCCTGAGACTGCCCACGAGATACACCGCAGGGTCGGGTTTCTGTTCCAGGATCCTGACGATCAGCTCTTTTGTGCCACCGTTGCTGAAGATGTTGCGTTTGGGCCTGCACAGTGCGGAGTGGAAGGAAAACAACTTGAAGAAAGGGTGGAAGCTGCCCTCAAGCTCGTCGGACTCGAAGGATTCGGCCAACGCCTGCCTCACCATCTTAGCGGTGGGGAAAAACGGCGAGTGTGTCTTGCAGGAGTTCTGGCTTGCCAGCCTGACATTCTGGTGCTCGACGAGCCGACAAGCAACCTGGACCCTCGCGGCAAGCGAGAACTCAAGAAGCTGCTTTCTGATCTTCCCTCAACACGAATTATTGCGACGCACGATCTCGAACTGGTTGTTGAAATCTGTACACGCGTACTCGTGTTGGATGAGGGGAGGATTGTGGCTGAAGGCACTCCGGCGGATATTCTGGGGAATGAAGACTTGATGTTGGCCCATGGACTGGAAAAGCCGCACATCCTGAGACACAAACATCCACATTAGCTATCCCGCACACACAGAATATCAGGACTTCGCTTTCGAGACCTTTTTCCAGAGGTCGTCGATCAGTTCTTTGATTCCTTCGCCCGTTACCGCGGAGATACCCCTGACCGGGACACGGGCTATCTTGAATGACTTCAGCGCCTTCTTTTGAGATGCATTCAGGATGTCCATTTTTGTCAACAAGATGAGCTTTGGCTTTCGTGGAAGTTCGGCGTTGAACGATTGCAGTTCGTTGAGCAGGATATCGTAGTCGGCTTTGGGATCAGGGCGGGACGCATCAAGGAGAAACGCCAAAACGCGAGTGCGTTCGATATGTCGGAGGAACTGAACGCCGAGACCCTTTCCCAGGTGCGCTCCTTCGAGAAGTCCTGGAATATCCGCCACCACAAATCCTTTCCCCTCTCCCACCCGCACAATTCCAAGGTTAGGCACGAGTGTGGTAAAGGGATAGTCGGCGATCTTGGGCCG
>PMNP01000153.1:0-10625 GCA_003161755.1 Ignavibacteriota bacterium
CACCCGGTAAGCAGCCGGGAAGACGCCATCGGCATTTGGAAAGGCCTGCAGAGACAATACCACGACGCGACACATCATTGTTATGCATTCCGCCTTGGGACCGATGGTTCTGACTTTCGGTCGAATGATGATGGCGAGCCCTCCGGAACGGCAGGCCGCCCCATCCTGGCTGCTCTCGAGCGCAAAGGACTTACAAACGTCGTCGTCGTGGTTGTCCGCTACTTTGGGGGGACTAAACTTGGTGTTGGCGGGTTGCGGCGCGCCTATGCCGAAGCGGCGGAAGCGGTACTCTCCAAAGTGAAGATGGAAGACCGCTTCTGCTTATCGAGACTCGTTGCCGTGTTTCGGTACGACCTCACAGCACGTGTGCTCCACGCAATCAGTNNGACGGGGAAAAAGTAAAGGTCGAGGTGGAAGTCCGGACATCCCAAGCGGAATCACTGCGCGCCGCACTTGCGAACGCTACGAATGGCAGCGTGGCATTTGAGAATGATAACGCCGGGCTAATCTGAGTACGGGAGACTTGGAGAAGGGGAGATGGGGGGACTTGGGGACTGGGGCAAGTGTTGACCTTTGAGTAGGTAGTATCTAGTAAGTAGTAGGGAGAAGGAGGGGCGACCCAGAGACGAGGAGATGTGGAGACTTGGGGACTGGGAGAGTGGTTTCAATTCAAAACTGCAAAGCAAATTTGAAAATGCCTCGACACTCCTTGGCCTATGACGCCGTTGCGTTCGCTCCGATCNNCATGGAATCCATCGCGATGACCAGCTCTTCATTCGTTGGAATGACAAGGACTTTGGTCTTCGATGTTTCTGTCGAGATCATTTTTTCCTTGAGTTTCGAGGAATTGCTCGATTCGTCGAAAAGAATCCCCATAAACTCGAGGCCTGTGCAGCAGGCACGCCGCACATCAGCGCTGTTTTCGCCGATCCCTCCGGTGAACACGACTGCATCAAGTCCTATCAGGGCGGCCGCATACGCGCCAATATACTTCTTCACGCGATAGGTGAAGACATCGAATGCGTACGTGGCCTGTTTGTTGCCACTCTTCATCTCAGTGATGACCTCCCGCATGTCGCTGCTGACGCCGGAGATACCCTGAAGTCCGCTGTGTTTGTTCAACAGCGTATTGGCCTCACTGAGCGTCAGTCCTTCCTTCCCCATAATGTAGAGGATCACCGACGGATCAATGTCGCCGGACCGTGTTCCCATGAGCAGTCCTTCGAGCGGAGTAAACCCCATGGAGGTATCCAATGACACTCCACCATCCACAGCGGCCATACTGCAACCGTTGCCAAGATGGATCGTCACAATCTTGAGGGAAGAGAGGCTGCGCTTCAAAAACGCCGCGGCGCGATCCGCCACAAAACGGTGTGAACTTCCGTGAAACCCGTATCGCCGAATCTTGTACTGCGTGTACAACGAGTAGGGGATGCCGTACAGATAAGACTTCTTCGGCATTCTTTGGTGGAAAGCTGTGTCAAACACAGCGACTTGCGGAACGCCGGGGAGGTTGACCTCGCATGCCGCTATCCCGCGCAAATTATGCGGATTGTGCAGCGGAGCAAGCTCGATATTGTCGCGGATGATCTTGATGACGTCATCGGTGATGAGGACCGACGCGTAGAATGCTTCACCACCATGGACCACGCGGTGGCCGATGGCACTGATGTCCTTCTTGTCGGTGATGACGCCATGGTTTGGACTTAAGAGGACTGCCAGGATATATTCAATTGCGACCGTGTGATCGACAATTTCTCCTGCGATCTTTATTTCATCCCCATCGTGCCGCACATTGGAAAGCGTCGCACCACTCATGCCGATGCGCTCAACGCTTCCCCGGGCAAGCGTCTTCCCCGACTCTGTTTCAATGAGTTGATACTTTACCGATGAGCTGCCGCAGTTTACCACAAGAATATTCGTCATACCCTTTTGCCGTCGTCGTTATATTTGAAGAATCCTTCGCCGACTTTTCTGCCAAGTTTTCGTTCCCGCACCATTCTCCGCAGCAAGGGGCATGGTCTGAATCGCGGTTCGCCCAGGTCGTGGTAAAGCGTCTCCATCCACATCAGGACCTCATCCAATCCCATGGCGTCAGCCATTTCGAGCGGGCCGCTTTGCATCCCGTATCCCAGCCGCATTGCAGTGTCAATGTCCTCTGCGCGGGCATTTCCTTCCATCAACAGATGCATGGCCTCGTTGAGCATGGGAAGAATCGTCCGGGTGGTAATGAATCCCGGATACTCGAAGACCTCCACAGGCGTCTTGCCGATGCGCCGGGCGAACGACTCAACAAGATGAAACGTGTCATCGGAGGTTTTCATCCCCCTGACGATCTCCACCAGCGGCACTTGTGGAACCGGATTCAGAAAGTGCATTCCAATAATGCGGTCGGGCCGCTTCCCCGCCAGGGCCAGCTTGCTCAAACTGAGGGTTGCTGTGTTCGAGATGAAGACCGCGTCTTCCTTTCCCACGCTGTAGAATGCTTCAATGAGCTGCCGCTTGAGGTCGAAATTTTCATCAACCGCTTCAATCACGATGTCCACGTCGTGGAGTTGCGCAAGATCGGTGGTGCAGCGCACGCGCGACATGATCGCGCGTTTTTCTGATGCGGTCTTTGCCCAGCGCTTGATCTCGTTGTCCAGGGTCCTGTTCAGACCTTCATTGCCCGCCTGGAGTGTTTTCTCGCTTTTCTCGACACCGACGACTTCTATGCCTGCATTGGCGATTGTCTCGACAATTCCCTGTCCCATCACGCCGAGACCAATGACTCCCACGGTCTGGGTATTCCCTTCACCTTTGCGTGCCGCGACAAGCGGTGACTGCAGGTCCTCAAATTTCAGATTTTCAGCCATGAGCATGTCCTTAGTCATGAGCAAACGCGCTTCGCTGCGTCGAGCGCATCAGCCGAAACAACCACAGGTTTGCCAACACGAAGAGTGCCAATGCAGTGGTGGCGAACAGGAGGGAGCGGCGAACGGAGCAGCCAAAAAGAACAATGAGACCCGCACCAAGCGCGGTAATGCACTGCAATGTAAGAAAATCCATCGTTTGAAGCAAAGCGCTTGCTGATGCGCCAATAACACCTTCGCTGGGAGGTAAGACCCGGAAGAGGGGTCTAGGTTTTTCAAACAACAGAACATTTACCGATGTGTGGAGAAGATTGCTGAGGCTTTTTAGTAATCCGACTTCTCAAATAACCACCAGGCTCCCGTGTACCATGAGCAAGATGAAGCAGCCGAAGCAAGGAATGGGCTCCAGGAGAAAGACCCATCAATCACATACGATCGAAGCGTGTCTTGCAACCCCGAAGTTTGGGGAAAGATATAGAAGAGTCCGTCAAGGACTCCCCTGTATATGGCGTTGGCGCTCAGAGGGTACAGAATCTGCTCCCGATTCTGGAGAACACCTACGAGGAAAGCCTGAAAAAGAAATGCGCCGAGGACCGCGATTACCGTGGACCGGGAGAGCACGGCGAGGAACGTGACGATGGAATACAGGGACAAGAATGCAGCGGTCATCACGAGTGGTGCGGCAAGAAAACGGGCATCCCACACACCGACGCGGATTCCGAGAATGAGCCAAAACCCACCGAGGAAATAGACGATATTCAGAAACATGACAAGTCCGGCACCGCATGCACGGCCGGCAAGTATCGCCCCCCGCGTCAACGGCTTTGAAAGATACAGATCGACCGTTCCTTTCTCAAGTGTATCAGGGATCAATCCGGATGT
This sequence comes from Ignavibacteriota bacterium, assembly GCA_003161755.1. Next base: position 3,735 of record PMNP01000153.1, read on the forward strand.
TGCAATNNCGATCAGAATCAGTGTTGAAATCCCGGCGAGGATGAGGATGGTGGCTTTGAGCACCAACTCTCTGAACGTGTGGAGGATTAGCGCCACGATATTCATGCGTTACCCCCCTTCTGAAGAAGATTGAGGAAGCTGTCTTCGAGGGATGAACGTTCCTGGTTGACGGAGGTGATTATCACGTGATGACGACGAAGCAAATCGATGGCTCTGTTGAGTTCCTCGCTGGTCGATGCATCAATGGTGATGCCGTCGTGTCGCTCCGATATTCCCATCACCATCGCGGCAGCTTCCGTCCGCAACGCTTCTGGCAAGATTCCTTCTATCCCAATAATAAAATGTCTGCCGGCTTCTGTCAGCGAACCTATGGTGCCGACCTTCAACAGAGATCCTTTGTCGATAATTGCCACTCTGTCGCACACTAATTCGACTTCCGAGAGCAGATGGGAATTGAGGAAAATCGTCTTTCCTTGACCCTTGAGCTCCTTGAGGATGTCCCGGATTTCCTTCCTTCCCACGGGATCCACGCCATCGGTTGGTTCGTCGAGGAAAATCAACTCCGGATCATTGACCAATGCCTGGGCAAGGCCAATGCGCTGGAGCATTCCCTTGGAATACCGCTTCACCTTCATCGACTGCCATTGTTCCATGCCGACGCGGCGNNCTTCTTTCAAGAGGACCGAGTTCATTCCCGTAAGTCGGCCGAACAGGCGGAGGACATCCTTGCCTGTCATATACGTGGGGTATCGATGGTTTTCCGGCAAATAGCCCACCCGCCTCCGTACCTGTGTGTTGGGAAGGGGCGTCTCCAGGAGTGAGATACTCCCTGAGGTGGAGTGTACCAGGGAAAGCAAGATCCGGATAAACGTCGTNNTATCGATCCACCGAAAGCGAGAGATTATTGAGCGCTGTGACACCTGCGGAACGTCCGGTGCCCCGACGATATACCTTGGTAAGCTGGTCGGCGACGATTGCGTGCATAGCGGGAGAGGATTCCTTGAAAGAAGAATATGAACGCTTGAAGTATAGAAAAAAATGATGCAGATTCCAAAAAGAAAATCCGGCTGCCAATATTCACCCAGGAGGTTCCATGATGCGTCGGCACACAGTTCGTTTGATGGCGTTGGCCATTGTCATCCTCGGTTTCTCAACCGTTTTTGGTTCGCGCGCGATTTCTCAAACGCACATCGTGGTCTCCGTTGACCAGGCAAAGGATACGATCTCACGATTCATCTACGGCAATTTTTCTGAGCATCTTGGGAGATGCATTTACGGCGGATTCTACGTTGGCGACACCAACACGACGATCCCAAACACCCATGGAATACGGAATGATGTCGTACAGGCTCTCAGAAAGATCAAGATCCCGGTCCTCCGCTGGCCCGGAGGCTGCTTCGCCGACACCTACCATTGGATGGACGGCATTGNNTGGATCTTTGCCACCAGCTTGGCGCCGAGCCGTACATTTCAGGCAACGTTGGGAGCGGGACCGTACAGGAACTCTCACAGTGGGTGCAATACATGAACTTTGCAGTGGCCAGCCCCATGTCAGAATATCGTGTGCGGAACGGGCATGTTGCACCGTACAATGTTCGTTTCTGGGGCGTGGGGAATGAAGCCTGGGGCTGCGGTGGCAACATGACAGCAGAACATTATGCGGATGTGTATCGCACATACGCGACATTCATGCAGGGCACCGGGAACNNTCGGATGACTTTCATTGGACGGAAGTGATGATGCGCGATATTCCTCATCATCTCTTGGAAGGAGTAGCGCTGCACCATTACTCGGTCATTGATTGGAACAAGAAAGGCTCGGCGACAGAATTCACGGAGAAAGAGTATTTTACTACCCTCCAGCGCGCTCTCCCGATGGAACAGCTCATTAACCGTCATGCGGCAATCATGGACAAGTATGACCCCCAGAAGAAAATTGCTCTGGTGGTGGATGAGTGGGGTGGATGGTACGACGTCGAGCCGGGGACGAACGGGGCGTTTCTCTATCAGCAGAATACGATGCGCGATGCCATGATTGCCGGCGCAACGTTGAACATCTTCAACAACCGGTGCGACCGGGTGCGGATGGCGAACATCGCCCAGGCCGTGAATGTTTTGCAGGCGGTGATTCTGACGGAGGGCGAAAAGATGCTGCTGACGCCGACCTACCATGTGATGGAAATGTACACGGTGCACCATGACGCACTCATGCTTCCCGTTCAGGTCGAAAAAGCGCCGTATGTTCTTGGAGGAGATACGCTTCAAGCGATTTCCGCTTCTGCATCAAGGGACAAGGACGGAGTGATTCACGTGTCGCTTGTCAATGTGGATGCCAGGAATTCTCGTGATGTCGTTCTTGAATTCCCCAGGGAAAAATTCTCCAAAGTGACCGGCCGTGTACTTGCGTCAAAGGCGATACAGGATCATAACACCTTCGAGCATCCTGATCTCGTGACTCCCAAAATATTCTCCGACATGAAGCTCGATGGAGGGACGATCACGGTGCGCATGCCTTCGTGTGCAGTGGTGGTGTTGGCTTTGCGTTGAATGGCTCGGGGCAGGTAACCGAGGCCGGGTAATACATCAACAACATCCAGGTTCAATGTTCGGTCGAATAACAACTCATCTCAGGGCAATAGCGATTACTGCTTGCGTGTTGCTGACAGGCTGCGCGAGCAGCGTGCCCGATGGCGTCGTTGCACCGCACGAGTCGTTTGCGATATACTTGGTGAAGAAGCTCCCAATGCATCCATGGGAAATCGAGCGCCTGCCTCTCGACAGCCTTCAGCTCGAATCCGTTCCGTACCTTGCCGAAGGTGACCTTGAAAGCTACTCATGGCAAACAGATGAGATGATCCTCCGGCCGGAGGCCGCATCGCGGATCTATCTGAGGCATTTGCGGTACTTTGTTGTCACGGTGGGGAGCAAGCGAATGTATTGCGGTGCCTTTCCGCGACGTCTGGAGGATTCTTACGTTCCTATGGTTCCGCAACTAAGAATGGGAGAGCGGGATGGAAGAACGGTGGTTATCATTTATCCGAGTCCGGACTGGAGTTATCAGGAATCCGGGAATTCAACACCGGATGTAAGAGCTGACAGAAGAATCCATGACGCGCTTCAATCAGCTGGAATTCTGAAGGATGATGGTCCGAAAAAGCGGCAGGCAAGCATTGGCAGTGGATTCATCAAGCGGTCAGATCCGTTCGACTCTTGGCTGCGAGAACCTCTGTCAGGAAGTTCAAAGAAAGCGAAAACTGTTTCGAAGGCTGACACCCTCTCGGGTCCTTGCGGGCCTTTTGAGATTTATCTGCTTTGGGACTCCACTATGCGTGTGTCCCATGCAGAGACAGTTCCGCTCGACAGCCTCCAGCTAAACCGAGAACCGTTATTTACTGGAGAAGATCTTGAAGAATACATCTGGCCCAGGCATGAGTTTGTCGTGCGACGGGAAAGCCAGTCACATCTATTTGCCTTGGGGAGAAGACCCTTTGGAATCCCGTTTGTGGTCACAGTAGGAAAGACTCGAATCTATCTTGGGGCTTTCATGCGATCCTACGACTCATTCAATCCCAGAGTTCCATACATCACGATTGATAACTTTGGGGGCCGGCGTCTGGCCATTCGACGAGGTTCGTTGTGGCCCTTCTCAGAAGCGGAGGATATGAGAGTGGATGGGAGGAGTGACAGGAGAATCCACAAAGCGCTTCAAGAGATTGGTGTTTTGGTTGAGGAGTAGCGATATGAACCCCCTTGCTCTTTTGCATGTTTTTTTGGATATTATGTGTGAAATGGAACGAATTGGGCTCTCAGGAACGTTAATCCGATGAAGTAGTAGAAGTTTTTTTTTGGTTGTAAGTCGGACTGTTTAGGTCGTATATCCTATGGTTAGACTCTCCAAAAAGGCTGAATACGGGCTTATCGCCATCAGGCACATTGCTGCAAGCCGGATCGGTGAAGTCGTTACTGCCAAGGAGATCTCTTCGATATATCGGATCCCGTTTGAACTCCTGGCAAAGGTCCTTCAAACGTTGGCCCGTGCAGGTCTGCTGGTTTCCCACCAGGGTACGCATGGAGGCTATTCGCTGGCCAAACCGGCAGAGGAAATTCCGGTCGCCAGCATTATCCATGCAATCGAGGGCACAACCCCCACTATCGCGCAATGCATGACAGAAGGCGCTGACAGCTGCACAGTCTTTACCGTTTGTACGATCAAGTCACCCCTCAGCAAGGTCCAGGCGAATATCGAACGCGCATTCAGCACAATGTCTCTTTCAGAAATCGTCTGACTGAGAATAGGCTAGTTGCTGAGGTGACGGTCGAATGTAAGTGAAGCTTATGAATCATCCAATCTATCTTGACAACCACGCTACAACACGGGTCGATGATCGCGTGCTGGCAGCGATGCTTCCGTATTTCACGGAACAGTACGGCAACGCCTCCAGCCGGCAGCATGAGTATGGCTGGATTGCGGAAGCCGCAGTGGAACACGCCCGTGGGGATGTTGCCGGCTTGGTGGGTGCGGACAAGGACGAGATCGTGTTTACCAGCGGTGCTACGGAATCAATCAACCTTGCGCTCAAAGGCCTGGCGGAGGCCTGCGACCCACGAAAGAATNNCCTTGTTACGTCTGTGACCGAGCACAGAGCCGTGCTCGATACATGTGACAGACTTGAAGATGCCGGGTTCTCTGTCACCAGGCTTCCTGTTGATCGTTTCGGCATGGTCGATCCGGAAGCAGTCCGATCCGCCATCACAGAGAAAACCTTTGCCGTGAGCATTATGGCGGCGAACAACGAGATCGGCACGCTTGCGCCCGTCCGATCTATCGGCGACATTTGCCGCTCGCGCGGCGTGCTCTTCCGCACGGATGCCACGCAGGCAGCCGCAACAATCCCGCTGGATGTTCACACCATGGGTATTGACCTTCTCTCCATGAGCGGTCACAAGATGTATGGACCCAAGGGAATTGGCGCATTGTATGTGCGCAACGGCGTGCGGGNNATTGCCCAGATGGACGGGGGCGGCCATGAACGTGGGAGGCGGTCCGGGACCTTAAACGTGCCGGCAATTGTTGGATTTGGCATAGCTGCTTCTCTCGCGGCCTCCGAAGGCCAAAGGGATGCGGCATGTATTTGTGCCCTCCGTGATCATTTTGTTGCTCTCCTGCAATCCGGACTCGATGGCATCACGGTCAATGGTCATCCTGTCGAGAGGCTTGCAACCAACGCCAGCCTTACCTTCGAGGGAGTAAAGGCCGATCGGTTGATGATGGCAGTAAAACGGGTGGCAATGTCTTCCGGGTCGGCGTGCAGTACGGCGTCTCCCGAACCTTCGCATGTACTGAGAGCTATCGGCCTGAAAGGCGANNGGCAGAATTACTAGTGGAAGGTGTGAACCATCAGCGTGAACACCAGCGAACTGTGGCGGTGACATCATTTTAGGAGGCGGGATTGTCGATGAAAAGAGCAGAGGACGAGTTGAAGGATCACTTCAAAGTTCTGAACTACTTGAGAAGGCACTATCCTATTTTCCATCAATCGAATGTCTTTCTTCGGGACATTCAATACGGCATTCAGGCATTCTTGAAGGATGAAGGGATGATCGTAGCGTACGGAACGGCAGAAAATCTGGCTTGGAAATTCATTGGCCAGTTGATGTCGCTCGGCATTTTTCTGCCGATCGATCAACAAAGCTGGGTGGTGAACTATCCGGGTTTTCGGAAACCGCAGCGGCAACCTGCGCAATCTGCCAAACCGGTTTTGAATCCGGGTGTGCAGAAACCCGAAGGAATTCCTGATCAGCAAGCTTCAACGAAGTAAATACGATTGACGAAAAGGTCATGGTCGATGAGTACTGAAGCCAACACCATTGAAGAACTCGCCAACAAGGAATACAAGTACGGGTTCGTTACGGATATCGAAGCCGATACCCTTCCGAAAGGGCTGAGTGAAGAGGTCATTCGTCTTCTCTCCGCAAAGAAACAAGAACCCGAGTGGATGCTTGCCTGGAGACTCAAGGCCTACAGGCATTGGAAGACGATGCAGGAGCCGCGATGGCCCAACGTCCATTATCCTCCGATCGATTATCAGGAGATTCGCTATTATTCAGCGCCGAAGGTAAAACCTCAACTCAAGAGCCTGACAGAGGTCGATCCGGAACTCCTCCGCACGTATGAAAAGCTCGGCATTTCTCTTGCAGAACAGGAACGCATGACCGGTGTGGCTGTGGATGCGGTGTTCGACAGCGTTTCCGTGGCGACTACGTTCAAGGAAAAACTTGGGGAACTGGGCGTGATTTTCTGTTCATTCTCAGAAGCGATCCGCGAACACCCCGACCTTGTCCGCAAGTACCTGGGAACGGTCGTGCCGCCGGCAGACAATTTCTTTGCAGCGTTGAATTCGGCGGTCTTCAGCGACGGGTCGTTCTGCTTCATTCCGAAAGGCGTTCGGTGTCCAATGGAGCTTTCGACATATTTCCGGATCAATGCGGCCGATACCGGTCAGTTCGAACGGACGTTGATCGTTGCGGAAGACGATGCCTATGTGAGCTACCTCGAAGGGTGTACGGCGCCCATGCGCGACACGAACCAGTTGCACGCTGCTGTGGTCGAACTTGTTGCACTGGAAAATGCCCAGATAAAATACTCGACCGTCCAAAACTGGTACCCGGGCGACAAAGAAGGCAAGAGGGGAATTTACAATTTCGTGACAAAGCGTGGGAAATGTGCCGGGAACAACTCCCACATTTCATGGACGCAGGTCGAAACGGGCTCCGCAATCACCTGGAAGTATCCCGGCGTCATTCTCCAGGGCGACAATTCCATCGGTGAGTTCTATTCCGTCGCAGTGGTCAACAACCGTCAGCAAGCCGACACCGGCACGAAGATGATTCA
>PMNP01000153.1:10644-10787 GCA_003161755.1 Ignavibacteriota bacterium
TCCACCTCGAAAATCGGCGAGGATCAGATTTTTTACTGTCGCCAACGGGGACTCTCAACGGAAGATGCGGTAAACATGATTGTCAATGGATTCTGCAGGGAAGTATTCCGCGAGCTTCCCATGGAGTTCGCCGTGGAAGCGCA
>PMNP01000271.1 GCA_003161755.1 Ignavibacteriota bacterium
TATGATCCGCCGTCCTTTCGCAAAGGAACTGGGAGTGGCATTGTCCGGGCCCGGCAGCGTCGGGATGTATTTGTATGGTTCAGGTCAGTATGTGTTGTACAACATGAGTGACGAGATTGCACCCGTGTCTTTGCGATTTGATAGGGAAGTGCCGGCAGCTGGATGGACGGAATTGGCTCATGGTGAGCAGGAGAGCGTGTCAAGCGAAAATTCCAGAGAAAGGCCTTGGGGTGGATCGTCTCGGGTTGGTGAGCCTCCGGTAACCAATGTGTCTGTTACGCTGCAGCCGTTTGAACTGGTTATCCTCCAAGCGCCATGAGCTCGCGCGCTGGTGGATGGTGACATCGAAATGAGAACGCCCGGCTTCAGTGCTCATNNTGAACTGTCTTTACAGGATTTCTCGAAGAAGCTCCTCAATGCTGATGTGACTGTTTTAATTGTGGTTGGAGAGGCAAGTCAAGGAAGCTGGAAGGTAAAACACTAAGATGCTTCCGTCAGCCAATTCACGGCTTCTGCCTCTTCAGTAAATGTGGCAAACTTCAGTCCATGACGTGCGGCAGCAATTCTCAGGAGGTGTTCATCCTCCTTTGTCTCTGGCGGGACGAGAAGTGCGAGTCGAACATCCTGGGGCCAAAGCCTCCCAAGAATTTCTCCTTCGATAAACATCCCGGCCTTGGGTGTGCTGCGAGGTTGAGTTCTGGTATCAATCAGAACATTTTGGTATTGATTCAAATTGACGCTGGCAAGGATTTCCTTGACGGCGTCGTTGAATTGGTTGTTCTGGCCAATTGTCGCTTTGAGATAGCTACCGTTTGATTGGAGTACAACTCCTGCAAATGGGTCCATTGGTACGGGCCTCTTTGGTAGGTGGAACGCTCCGCTTGTGTGCTGTATACATCACTTCGATCTGAAAAACGAACAAACTCTCTGCATGGGGGACTGCGTTTTGCAGATTGAAAAGGCAAGAACTAAGGTGTTAGAGATTTGTACGTGGCAATGTTGATTTGGTTGGACTATCTGAGGGCTCGGGGAGCCCAGTTTATGTCACCCTTCTCATTATAGTACAAATCCAAAAACACATACGCAAGCTCGCAAGAGTTTGCGCCATTTTTGGGTTGAGGGGCTGCAAGAGTAGGTCAGATCGGTGTAAAACGGCCTTATTCGGCCGATAATTGCGCTTCGGAGGTTTAGGGGTATCATGAGGACCCGAGACACCTGACGCTCTGTTTGCTAATCCCCCCTTTGCGCTGTATCATGAAATCAGACAAATAAGGTCGCATTACGATAGTGCCTCAAACCCATACATTCAAATCCGCCCTGATCGAAGCTGGGTTCATTCTCCTCTTTGCATCCTTCTTAGGGTTCCTCTATTCTGGTTTCAGTGCGAAGGGCTTGTTCCTGCCGAGCCGACCTGACAAATCAACGTCAGAAACAGTCCCCGGAAAATTTCTCTCATTCGATGAGGCTCTTGCCTTGCACGAAAACAGGAAGGTTCTCTTTGTTGATGCCCGCCACCACTACGACTTTTCTCTTGGTCATATCGAAGGAGCCCTGAATATTCCTCTCCGCGATTTCGACAGCGGTGTTACTCAGTTATCCGGCTTTGCGAAAAGCACGATGATTGTGACGTACTGCGATGGATCGGAATGCAATTCAAGCGTAGGGCTTGCGGCGAAGCTTGACTCTGCCGGCTATACCAAAGTGCACATCTTCTTCGGAGGGTGGAATGAATGGTTGTCTCACCATCAACCGGTGAAGCAATGAAGTCCTCCGCCCAGGTAAAAGGCCTGCCTCTTCTGTTCACTGCGGCGAGAGTGCTCCTTGGAGTGGTGTTCATAATTGCGGGTACAGCGAAAATTGCTGATCCGAGTGCTTTCGCAGCCACGATCGCGAATTATGGAATCCTCTCGGGCATGCCTGCACTCGTTGTTGCGACCATTCTCCCATGGGGAGAGCTGCTGTGCGGCGTTGGGCTTGTCGTTGGTCTGTTTGTGCGAGGAAGTGCGCTCCTGACGATTCTGTTCTTGTCCATCTTCACGATTGTGGCGCTCTATGCCATGATGCGAGGGTTGGATATCTCCTGCGGTTGTTTCACCCTGGATCCTCTGGCTGAGAGGATTGGATGGATGAAGATTCTGGAAAACCTCGCTCTTCTTGGGGTGAGCATCGTCGTCTATCGTTTCCCGCGTACACCTCTTTCCATCGAACAGTACTTCCGCAATCGACTAAAATCTGGACCTGAGAGCTGACGTTGAAACCCAGGGCCGGTGCAGCGCATTCTGCAACAGTGGAGTTACAATGAAATTCTGTCTGGTATGTTTGTTTCTTGTTGGCTCGGCGATGGCGCAGGATAAGCTCGCCAAAGGCTATCAGATGTCTGCGATGGGATACGATAGCCTGGGTCTGCAGGTGAGGCTTGATGAAGGACGGTATCCACGAAGGGGATTCGAAGGAGTTCTTCTTGATGGTTGCAGGGAAATTCTTGAGCGAAACGGGGTCAAGTGTGCCGTATCAAAGAATGGCGAGCCTATAAAACACTACCCATGCATTATTGTGGATGTCAACATAGCCGCCATCAGCGGGGGCTCAAATACGGGCGAGGAGGTGTACTACGGCGCACTGTCCTTTAACCGGGAGGTAAACTTCGATATTGCCCGCCGTCAGTGGAGAGGAATTGCCTCAACCTGGTCAATGACTCTGGGCGGACATGCAAGGAACAGGTTCGAAATCATCAGTGATGTTGAAGAGCGCCTGCAGGATTTCCTTGTAGACTACCTCAAGCTCAACACCGCTCGGTGGATTTGGAAATAGGATGTTGACCGGATCGTCCGAGCTGGAAAACCTCACGAGCCTCAACAATGACGTTAAGGCTCGTTCGTACAGAAGGAGGAATCAGATGGATCGGGGCCGTGAGGCTAGAGTTGTGTTCCGCACGCGCTGCAGAACTTGTTTCCGGGCCGATTCACGGTCTTACATTTCAGACAGGTTTTGGCATCAAACGAAGTGCCGCAAGATGGACAATGTCTTGCCTCTGCTGAGGCGGCCTTGCCGCAGCTAGGGCAAGTGATGGAAGCTACAGGATTCGGGAGTGCAGGTGCGCTCTCGTTCCCATCGGACTCTGCTTCACGTGTCGCGTTCTTGAATTCCCGGATCCCTTTTCCCAATCCCTGGGCGATTTCGGGGATTTTCTTGGCACCAAAGAAGACCAGTATAATGAGCAGGATAATAAGCAATTCGGGAACGCCGAGATTACCCATGGTGACCTTGTCGATACTTGTGAGTGATCCGTGAAATTTGACAGTTGAGTGTCAGTTTGCGACTACGTCTCAATATATCCAATTCTCTCTTCGCACACAATAATCCAACCAGAAAATGGTGATCCGACCTCCTCTGGAGGTTGGTGGTATTTCGCCGGCCCCGCATTTCGACCGTGGANNGATTACATATTCCCATCACTGACAAAACCTCGACTCCCGTGACTCAAAAACTCTTCCATCGTCTTCTTGCAGGGGGCATCTTCCTTGTCTCCGCCATTCAATTTCTCCTTACAGCTCAGCCTACTGTGTCGTTCTGGGACCCAGGAGAGCTATCCGCCGCCGCTTACATGTTGCAGGTACCTCACCCGCCAGGAGGGCCGTTATTTTCCCTGACCGGGAAGCTCTTCTTTCTCCTGCCGTTCCCTGGGAATATCGGGTTCCGGATGAACATGGTGTCTGTGCTTGCAAGTGCCGTGTCAGTGCTCTTCCTGTATCTGGTTGCCGTCAGGGTTATCAGGCTCTACCAGGGGGCAGGGAAGGGCGAGCACAAGTACACAACGTGCATCAGTGCGGCAATTGGCGCCCTTGCGCTTTCCTTCTGCGACACATTTTGGTTCAACGGAGTCGAATCCAACTACTTTGCCGCAAGTACGCTCCTGTTCTCCGCCATGATGTGGCTTGTCCTCCTCTGGTACGAACATTACGACGAACCGGGCAACGATAGGTATCTTCTCCTTATCGCGTATCTCGTGGGCTTATCGGGGGGAGTCCACCTGATGAGCGTGCCGTCCCTTTTTGTCGTCGTGGTGATCGTCGCTATTCGAACAATGTCGCCGGATGACACCAAACTGAAACAATCGGCCTATATCCTCCTCGGGCATATCGCTTTGCTTCTGGCCGTGACGTATGGAATGTGGTCAGCGCTCACTGCAAAGCAAGCTCCGTCTGACCAGGATCTTCAAGGATATGACATCAAATTCGTTTTGATCATGGCGGCGATCAGCGCCCTGGTGGTTGTGGTATTCCGGAAACGCGTGCTTATCAGAGATTCGGTCTATGTGCCGCTTTCGATCGCCGCTGTCGCGCTGGCAATAGCATATCCCGGCGTCATCAAGAAACTTCCCCAGGCAATCCATCTTGTGAGCGGCGACGACAGTACAATGGGTGCCCTCATTTTGTTTCTGGTCCTCGGTGCTCTCGGTGCCCTTGCCTATTGGTCGGCGAAGCGAAAGAAAAATCTGTTGAACCTTGCTTCCTTGGGGACCCTTTTCGTCGTCTTGGGTTTCAGCACATATACGATGATTGTCATCCGTGCAAATGTTCACCCCCCCATGAACGAAAATAACCCGAAAAATTTCTCGAGTCTGCTTACCTATCTGAATCGTGAACAGTATGGTGATTTCCCCATTTTTGAGCGACGATGGACCACCGATCCTGAACGCCAGAAGACCTTCACTGCATACACCAGTGATTTTGATTTTTTCCTGCGGTACCAGATGAACCACATGTTTGTCCGATATATCCTTTTCAATTTTTCAGGAAGAGACTCTCGAGACCAGGACGCCGACTGGAATGTGAAACAGCTCTACGCGATCCCACTGATTGTGGGGCTGTTTGGCTTGTACTGGCATTTCCGCAAAGATTGGAAAATGGCATCCTCACTCGTCATCCTCTTCGTCCTCATGGGTTTTCTCATAGCATTTTATCAGAATCAACAGGAGCCGCAACCTCGTGAGCGGGAGTACTTCTATCCGGGCGCGTACTTTGTGTTTGCCCTTTGGATTGCTTTGGGGATCCAGGGGATTGTTGAGATCGTGAAACAGTCGGTGCGAGATCCGCGGATGGCAAAGGCCGCCGTGGGATGCGTCTTTGTGCTGGGGGTTGCATTTATACCGGCCAGGATGTTCAAGACCAACCTGTTCACGCACGATCGATCGAAGAACTGGGTTCCGCGAGAATATGCCTACAACATGCTGCAGTCATGCGAAAAGGATGCGGTGCTCTTCACGAATGGCGACAACGACACTTTCCCTCTTTGGTATCTTCAGGATGTCGAAGGCATACGAAGAGATGTCAGAGTGGTGAACCTCAGTCTTGCAAACACGCCGTGGTATATTCAGGAGTTCAAGGATAAACCATACTACTCGGAAGCTCAGGCTGTTCCCATCACCATTCCGGACGCGAGGATTGCAACGATCCAGCCGGTGTACTGGGATCCCAAGGTGGTGAGGATTCCCGTCCCCAAGGATGCGTATGCGCAATTTGGGATCACCGATACGAGTGTGATCAACAGGGGAGAAATCTCCTGGAGGATGCCGAACACCTTCCAGTCAGGCAGCGTCAAAGGGATCCGCATTCAGGATATTCTCGTGCTGAATATTATCCAATCGTTCCAATGGAAGCGGCCTCTCTATTTTGCCGTTACGTGTCCGCCCGATAGCAAGATTGGCCTCGATGACTATCTGAAATTCTGCGGGCTTACCTGGCGTTTGGTCCCTGAAAAGTCGTCACGCCAGAATTTTGGGATGTATAAGGACGTGCTTTCGACGAATCTCCTGGATGTAGGAACAACATTTTACACGACTCCCCACTATGGGTATCGCTTTGGAAGCCTTGCGGATACCACCGTTTACCTCGATGAAAACGAGGTGAGGTCCGTAGGGACATATAGGTCTCTGTTCCGTGGGTTGGTGAGCTACTATACTGAAGTGCGTCCGGATTCCCTGAAGCGCGCATCGATATTGGAGCGCATGGATGCTGCCATACCTGAAGCACGGATTCCCCTGACAATTGATGAGAAAGTGGAATTTGCCACGCTCAATGAGAAGGCCGGGCGGATGACACGGTTCAATGAACTTGCTGAAAGTGCAGAGAAGCAGTTTTCGGACATTGTCCAAAAAGGAAGGGTTGCCAATCCCTATATTTATGCGGCGATGATTCAACTCTATGATGACCGCGGGGAATACCAAAAAGAGCTGGATCTCTTAAACGACCTGGTAAAGAAATACCCCGGTGATCCGTATGTGAAGCAAAAACTTGCCGAAACTCAGGCGAAAATGGCCGTTCCAAGGCCGTAAGACAAGCAGCCGTCAGTGAGAGCCAGTTCAGGCAAATGAGTGTCCAGAAGTTGGTCCTGTGGTTTGCACAGTTTCACGCGTTGTTTGCGCACTGTTGAAAATCCCCAGGTTCCATCCAATTGATTTACGACAACCCTTCCAGTGCCATTTTTAGTGAGGAGTTGATCTGCTGGCCCGCTTCTTCCGAACAGACAACGGAACGGAGGAACAGGCGCTGGCTGTTAGTTCTTATATGAGGTAAATATCCAGAGGGAGGTGTCTGGGACAATCATTGATACGATGAAGTTCATTCGTCCCAGCATCATGTGCGATTGGAGGTTTCCTCATGTCAACCCCCACCCCTCTCTGTGGGCACTCGATCCATTCCACGAGATGCGGAATGGCCCCCGAACCGGTGGACCTCGCAATACGATTCCTGCAAAGTGTATGCACAGTCTATTCTCTCCCCAAGCAAGTCTCCGGCAAAAACAGTAGCGTCGTCTTCGTTGCACTGTTGACATTGATCCTTCTTTCCGGGATTGAGGTGTGCCTGGGGGGAGATGCACGTGCCTTGGTCATTGGAAAGGTCGCAATAGAGCAGCGACAGGTGTTCGACGATCCCTA
>PMNP01000391.1 GCA_003161755.1 Ignavibacteriota bacterium
TCCGAGCGCTGCCGGAATCATTCCCAGAAGAACGCCGGGAGCAAGTGCCCCAATTCTGTATGCGCGGGCGTTCATCGGTGAGCTGCAGTGGGCAAACGGTGTGAGGGTCTTCACATCAAACCCAAAGGATATGGATCGCCACTCTTTTCGACCGGCGCGCATCCATGCCAGGCCATGAATGAGCTCATGAACGAACGCCCCTGCAGCAAGCAGAAGCAACGAATAAAATGGATGACCTATCAGGCTCCGCACCCCGGANNGCTGACTATCGTCATTGGCACAATAATGGTCAATGCGTAAACATTTGCCTTGGCAAGTGAAATCGTCGCTTCCCTTGGTGCGGGGGCATCAAATGTGGAGGTCATTCTGCAAGATACGAATTCCTCGCGAAAAGTGGTATGTTTTGTCGATGAAGCTGTGCATATGCATCAGATTGCCTTAAACCTCTTTTCAGTACCCGTGTCCAATTCTCATCACATTGGAAAGGGTGATCGCAATGTTCCGAGCTCAACGGTACTTTTTGATGCTTCTCTCTCTCAGTCTTGTCATCGTAGCGGCTGCACAGGCACAACCCATGAGAATGACTCCACAACAACGAGTCGATACACTTGCGAAACAGCTATCATTGGACGATGCACAGAAAGCGAAGGTCCTGGTGATTTTCCAGGATCGTGACAGTTCGATGAGGAAGGCCTTCGCCGAGCATCAGGGTGATAGAACTTCGATGCGATCGATGATGGATTCCCTCAGGAGCGCTACAGATACGAGCATGAAGGCGGTGCTTACGAAGGATCAGTATGACGCATGGCAAAAATCGGCTCAAGGAGGAATGAGGCGAGGGCGCCGAGGCGAACAATAGGGCGCGATCATGTAATTGCGATCGCCAACAGTTCATTGAGGGTTTTTGAAGCCTGAACCAAGCGCCGGGAGAGGTGGGACCCGGCGCATCCATTATTCCCTCACATCTGTGCTTGACAATTCCTGAGCGTATTGTCGGAATCTGCGCTGTAACACCAGCCAAATGCCTGACCTTGCTTATCTTTCCAGCGGGCCTTACATTCTGTTCCGGCCCCATCGAGCATGAGCAGGTCGGGCTGCCAACAATTGTCCNNAATTGTCCGGTAAACGTGTATGCCAACTGTCGTCCGAGGAGAATTCGTCAACGGTTCAGCGTTGACGTTTAAGGAAAAGGAGGGAACGATCGTTGCCGGTCTTGCCTTTGAAGACCTGACCGATCGATGGTTCGACGGATACGAAGCATTTGATTTCTTTGATGGCATAGCCGTCCTTTTTCATTATGCGAAAGGCACGTTTGGCGCAATTAACCGCAGGGGAGAATTCATCCTTGATCCTCACTACGAGGCGTTAACGAATTTTTCCGAATCCCGCGCCTTTGCAATAGATGGATCGACAGTCCTGATGGATGAGAAGGGAGTCACGCTTAAACGGTTTGACTCGACATATCTGGCAGATGAGTTTCACGATGGATATGCTGTGCTCTCCGAACCATTAATCGAATCCGAACATCGTGAGGGGGTCTACGGACTTGTAGACAGATCGGGCAATTTTGTGTTCCCGCCAAATCTCCATCGCACAGGAGAGGAAGAGTGGTTTCACATTGATGACAGCCGGTTCAGTGACGGCTTGCTGCGGGTGATTGATAACGGTCGATGTCGATATATTGATTCCCGTGGAGAAACGGTGATAGGCCCTGAGTTCGAATCAGGGACCCGGTTCTCTGGCGGCATGGCAGGGGTTCGGCTGAACGGGAAATNNGCAGAAGGATTGGCTTCAGTCTGCAAATCCGGCACATGGGGCGTCATCGATCGTAAAGGAAGAATTGTCCTGCCGTGCGAGTTTAGGGAGATCTCGCAGTTCAAGGACGGTCATGCCAGTGCGCGGACGGATTTTGGATGTGGTCTCATTGACCGGTTCGGCAACTTCATCGTTCCTCCGATCTATGATCTTGTGTATCAGTTCCACGAAGGGATCGCACGGGTGTACCACCGGGGCGAGGCGGGGATCATCGACAAATCCCTGAACGTGGTTTGGCGAAAAGTATGATGCATCCCCCCATGTCCCTACCTGTTGTTCCGAAGTGCATTCGATGATTCATAGAGGAATCGCAGCCACTGAGCGAAGAAATCGAGGCANNGTTGCGTGGTTGCTGAAGATCGAAATTTACAGGAATTGTAACATCCGCCCGGCCCCGCAACTGGTCACGCCAATACTCGACAGCAATTCTCTCTGCCTCATACTCCGGGTGACCGACATGCATGAGAAATCTCATGTCGGCGCTTTCAAAGATAACATACCCCGCGTTTTGTGCATGTGCCAGAAGTCTCACTTTGCCCGCCGCAGATGCTTCCTCCAGAAGATGGTCTTCAATCCCCGCGTGGCGGCTCTGGGGACAATAAAAGACATCGTCAAAATCGCCTGTGATCGGGTGTGACCGTATGAGATTGAGAGTCTCATAGACGCCGAAGATCTTCATGGGAAAGGTGGTCTTTGGGATACCCAGCATTTCTGCCAGGGCGAGCGCCCCCCAGCAGATTCCCATCGTTGATGGGATATGGTCGTGTGCGAATTTGAGGATGGAAGAAAGTTCCTTCCAGTATGTCACCTCTTCATAGGGAAGTTCTTCGATCGGCGCTCCAGTGAGGATCAGACCATCGAGCGGCTGCGTCGCCGTCGCTTCTGCAAACGTCACATAGAATCGGTCCAGATGATCCTTGTCGCTGCTCTTGTATGTATGATCATTGAGACGGATCCAGATCGGCTCAACCTGAACAATGCTTCGTCCCAGGGGATACAGGAGGTGGTATTCATAAAGCTCAGCTTGAGGCATCACGTTGATAATGCCAACGCGCAGGGGACGAATGTCGGCAGTTTGCGCCTGCTCCTCCGACAGAAGCGAAACCCGTTGCTCTTGAAGAGCCGAACGACCGGGATAGTGGGAGGGAAGGATGACTGACATGAGGTAGCACCTTCTGACATTGATGGCTTGTATCCGCTTTCGGCGGCGACGCCCCAAACGAAAAAACCCTGCTAAATAGCAGGGCATCTTCTCCATAGGAGAGCTATTTAGCCAGTTATTTAGCGTCGCTGCAATTCGGCGTAAATCACGACGTATGCCGGAACAGGGAAAGAACGTGGAGTAATGTACGATGTCCATCGCTTGAAGTCAAGTGCGATGCTACGCACCCTGCTTGTTTTTCGTGTCAGTCCAGCATATCTTTGCATCGGAAGACCTCCCGTTTCGTTTGTTCCATGGGATTTGCAGCCACTCCATCCGTTTCAAAAGAACCATTCTCTTTTTCCCATTTGATCAGGGTGTTGCATATGACTGAATTGCCTCCTGCGATAGAAGTGAAGGATGTTTCCTTTCACTTTCGTTCATCAACGTCGTTTGCGCTATCGGGCGTGAGTCTCAATGTTCATCCCG
>PMNP01000143.1 GCA_003161755.1 Ignavibacteriota bacterium
TCCCGCCTACCTGCCCGACAAGCATGGCAGGCGGACTGTCTGCTATTCACTTCATACTCTTTCGCCATACCCATCCGGCAAATCATCGTTGACTATCTGAGTACAGATGGACTCCTTCTCTGTCGTGCTGGTCTTCCTGTCGGTGGCAGGCTTTCTCCTCGCTCTCTATGCAACCCTTATCTTTCACCGGCTCATCCCCGCAAAACAGATTCCCGGGTTTGGCTGGTGCCTGCCCGATAAAAAAACGTGCGATATCGTTTTTCACCACCCCGATAGCGGGCTGCTAGGAGTGTTTAATGGGATTCCTGCGATGGCGTACTACCTATTGATCTGCCTGACGCTGGCNNCCGATTATCCTGCTTCCGTGGATGGTGATTGCTCTTGCTGCGATCGCGGTATGCGTTACCATCTTTCTCGTCTATTCGCTCTTCGCCCGCGTAAAAACGTCCTGTATCATTTGTATGATTTCACATGTAGTCAATATCCTTCTTTCCGTAGGGTTCATCGTTCACGGGAAATGAACAGCGTGGCCAAGCCCAATGACAACACTCTCTCCGCCTCAGTATGCCTTTCGAGCATTCCTCCTCCTCAGTGTTCTCTGCACCGCGATGTTCTTGGAGTCAGGCGAGGGTGCTTCGAATGGCGGGCCAAGCGTAACGGTTCCTGACCATACGATCGTCTTTGTTGGTGATACGCAACGGACGGGCTTCTGGGAACGGATACTCCTTCGTGAACAGAACGATGAGGAACGCATTGCTGTCATGCAGGAAATTGCAAGAGAACGTCCCGCCCTCATCGTGCATCTTGGCGATGTGGTGGACCAGGGAGACAATACGCGAAGCTGGGAGCAATTCGATCACCTGATTGCGCCGGCACGGGAGGCTTCTATTCCGATGGTCGCGGTCCCAGGTAATCACGACTATTTCGGTGATCGTGATTTGGCATTGCGAAATTTCTTCCAGCGTTTCCCCCATGTTGGCGGACGGACATGGTCATCCGTTCGAGAGGATTCGATCGGAATCATCCTGCTGAATTCGAATTTTGGTGAGATGAGCGATTCGGAGCGGGCGGAACAGGAATCCTGGTACCGTGCAGAGCTTGACATCCTGCAGAATGACCCGGGGCTTGTCGCGGTGATCGTCTGCTGTCATCACGCGCCATATACAAACAGTACTGTTGTGTCGGATAATGACGATGTGCAAAAGCGGTTCGTGCCGGCATTTCTCGCGATCCCCAAAGCGGTGATCTTCTTCGCTGGTCATTGTCATTCGTACGAGCACTTCGTGCAAGGGGGAAAGCAGNNAGGTTTCGGGTGGTGGCGGTGGGCCGAGACAACGGCTGTCAAGCAACCGCGATGCCTCCCGTCACAAGGATCTCTATGACGGAGGGATGTTGCGGCGCTTCAACTTCTGCAAACTCTCGCTGCATTCCGGCTTGGTTACGGTCCAGGTAATGATGTTCGATCCGGAGAAGGACGCTGCGTGGAGTGTGGGAGACACTTGGGGTGTCCAGGCTCCATAGATGCTTCTGTTGCTTATTGATCTCAAGAACAGTACATTTGTTGTGATTCCGTTAGGGGTGTCCTGCGCATACATGCAGGACTGAGAACACACCCTGGAACCTGATCTGGGTCATGCCAGCGTAGGGAAAACGGTCGCAGGACTTGTCGTCCATGCATNNCGTTTCCTTCCCGCTCGGTGTGATGCCGATGCGGGATTTTTTTTGCACCCCTCACCCCATCCCTCTCCCAAAGGGAGAGGGTGCATGAGAAGCATAAGGGGAAGCTGGAAATGAGTCTTTCAAAGAGCAGAGAGCTTTGTTCTGTTACGAGAAAAATTGCGCGAGGCTTAAGGCGTAAGTCGACGAACGCAGAGTGTCTGTTTTGGGAGGAAGTCCGGGACCGGCGTTTTATGGGTTTGAAATTCCGGAGACAGCGTCCCCTTTATCACAACTCTCTAGGGAGAGAGACATTCTTTGTTGCGGATTTCTACTGTCATGAACTGAAACTCGTCGTTGAAGTTGATGGAGAGATACACCGCCGCCAATCTTCAGAGGATGCACACCGAACGAGAATCATCAACCACTTGGGGATTGTCGTCATCAGGTTTAAGAATGAGGAGGTGGAACTTCATATGAAGGCGGTTCTCTCTGCGCTGGCTGAAATAGTAACGGAGCGCTCTACGCCTTTTGACACAGAACCATAGACTCTCACCCCCCTTCTCCCTTTGCGAGAAGGGCCGGGTCCGTCTCGATGCACTGCATCGGGACGAGACTCACGTTCTGTCATGGGGACGGAACGGAGGATGAGGAACCATAGGAGAACAACCATGCATCGCCATCGGTTTTCGTTGTTGCTGTTTTGGTTCACCTTCTTCGTTGCCGGATCCCTTCGGCTTACAGCCCAGGATCGGCAGACGAAGGACACGGTGTACGAGCTTGCCCCCATGATCATCAGCGCAACGCAAGCCCGCGGCAGGGAAACGCCGGTAACATTTTCCAATCTCGTTCCCGGGCAGATCAACGATCGCTATTCGATGCAAGATGTGCCGGTGCTGCTCTCGGAACTCCCCTCGGTTACCACGTATTCGGAAAATGGCAATGGCATTGGCTACAATTACATAAATCTGCGGTGGTTCGATCAACGCCGCATCTCGGTCATGGTCAACGGCGTCCCACAAAACGATCCGGAAGATCACAACGTCTACTGGATTGACTTTCCGGACCTGCTGGCAAGTGCCGGGACTCTCCAGGTGCAGCGGGGAGGCGGAAGCGCATTCTATGGCCCGCCGGCAATAGGCGGATCGGTAAACCTCGTGACGGACCCGTTTTCCATGGAACCCGGGATCACGCTTGAATCTGATTTCGGATTCCAGCAGTTTGGTGACAGCAGTCGATCGTTGCCGCTCGCTTCAAAGAAGCTCGGCGCCACATTCTCGTCCGGCCTGGTGCAGGATCATTACATGTTCTATGGGCACCTCGGACAAATCACCAGCAATGGCTACCGTACAAACTCATGGGTNNCTACACGGGGCTCCCGAAGTCGGCCGGGTCAAACCTGCAACTCCGGCGGCAGAATCTCGCCTCATGGACTGTCGACAGCCTTAACCAGTATACGTCCGTCACACCGCGACGTTCCCAAGAGAGCGAATCATTCAGCCAACCGCATGTCGAGATCCTGAATGAATGGAGGATCTCACCGTTGGTGACGCTCTCCAATACAATCTTTTTTTATGAGGGCGATGGGTACTACGACTATGACGCATCGTGGGCAGACACGTCCATGCTACGGCTGGGAAGCGCCTATGGAATTCCTGCAACGGTGAATCCCACCAATGCCCTTGTGCGTGCGTTTGTGGGGAACAGACAATGGGGTTGGCTTCCCCATGCCGAGATCAAAAGTGACAAAAGCGACTTGACGATTGGTGCGGAGATGCGGTTCCACCGTTCAACACACTGGGGCAAAATTGAGTTCGCAGAAAATCTCCCCGTCGGAATCGACCCGGACTACCATTTTTATGAATACAATGGGGTGCGGGATATCTACTCGGTTTTTGCCAATGAAGAGTATCATCCGAACGGCGATCTCTCTTTCATGGGGAGCCTCCAACTTGTCCACAATCTGTACGGAATCAAGAATGAGAAATTCCTCGCCCATGATTTCGATATCTCCTACACGTTTGTGAACCCGAGGCTGGGAGCGAGTTTTGCCATATCACAACAATCCAATCTCTATCTCTCCCTCAGTTATACAATGCGGGAGCCCACCATGCGCAATCTCTACGCCGCAGAAGACTCGTATTTCGGGGCCACTCCGCAATTCCAGGCCGACACAACCGGTGGAGTGGTTCGCTACAACTATTCCCGTCCCCTCGCAAAACCAGAGCGGCTGTTCGACATCGAGGCAGGGGTCAGGTATGAGACTCCTGAACTGATTGGTTCATTCGATGCG
The DNA here is from genome assembly GCA_003161755.1 of Ignavibacteriota bacterium. Next base: position 3,950 of record PMNP01000143.1, read on the forward strand.
TATCTGATGGAATTCTCGGATGAACTTATCGAAAGCGGACAGGTGGACATATTTGGCCAGCCGGTGACAGGGAACGCTGATCGGACTAGGCACGCGGGTATGGAGTTGGAAGGGGTTGTCAAACTTCCCTATAACCTCTCCCTCGGCGGGAATGCTACACTCTCGTTCAACAGGCTCGTCAGCTATAGCGTCATTGATGAGAATGGGAACCGGGTGTCGCTGGATGGAAACCCGATCGCCGGCTTCCCCGACCAACTGCTCAATGTGCGACTCACGTATCGCGACAGCAGTCTCACGGGATCCCTTGTGTTGAAAGAAGTCGGGTCATTCTATACAGACAACTTCAAAAATCCGCAGAATCGCAACGATGCCTACACAGTCTGGAACGCCGAGGTGTTGTATCGTCTTCCGTCAGTGCTGGGCGTGGCAATGGAATTGCGCGGAGAAGTGAGGAATATCTTCAACAGCCTCTATTTCATGAGCGGACAGGGGAATGCGTTCTTCCCTGCCGCTGAACGCAACTACGTGCTGGGAGCAAAGGTGCGATTGTGATGAAGCAGCAATCTCGTGTCCTGCTTATCTGCAACGGTGAACCTCCCTCNNAGCAGCTGATGGCGGTGCGAATGCGGCACGCAGACTTGGCCTCAGACCCGATATCATTGTGGGCGACATGGATTCCATCACCCCTGCAACACGGCGGGCATTTGCTTCGGCAGAGTTTGTTCGGGTGAACAGACAGGACAACACCGATTTGGAGAAGGCCCTTGACCTTCTTGCGGAACGGCGGGTGAAGGATGTGGTCCTTATTGGATCAGCGGGGCGCCGCGTGGATTTTACGCTGGGCAATTTCTCCGTCCTCTGGCGTTACGCTTTATGCATGAAGATCACCGTGTTGGGCGAGCACTGGCGCGCCATGATGGCGGGGAAGCTCATGCGCATAGTCTCGCCACCCGGGACTACGCTGAGCCTCATTCCGTTCGGTCGGGTGAGGGGAATTACCCTCACAGGTCTTCAGTACCCGCTGGTGAATGGATCGCTGAATACCGGCCATGCGGCAGTAAGCAATGTCGTGGTTAGTTCGCCGTGCCTGGTCCGGGTTCGTGAGGGCAGACTCCTTATCGTCGTGCAGGATGACGTCATTCCGGGAGAAAAGCAGTGATGGTTCACCTGGCACTCGCTGATCAACTGATTATCCTTGCATACTTTGGCGCTGTGTTGCTCGTCGGTTTTCTTACCGCCAGACGCAGTCCCGACACTGTCGAATATTTTCTCGCGGGGCGATCGCTCACGACCCCGGTGTTCGTGATGACGCTTGTGTCGACATGGTATGGAGGAATTCTCGGTGTTGGTGAGTTTTCATACCGGTACGGAATCTCCAATTGGGTGGTGCAGGGGGTCCCGTATTACATTTTTGCGTTGATCTTTGCGTTTCTTCTGGCGAAACGTGTGCGTGCCACCAACTTTGCCACGATCCCCGACAAGTTGCACGATGCCTATGGCCGTCCCACTGCGGTGCTCGGCGCTGTACTCACATTTTTGTTGATGACTCCGGCTCCCTACATTCTGATGATCGGTGTGCTCCTGGAACTGATCACAGGATGGAGTCTCCTCACGTGCCTCTTGCTTGGCACGCTTGCCACCACAGTCTATCTCTATGCCGGTGGATTCCGCTCCGACGTGAACACGGATATCCTGGAGTTCTTCCTGATGTTCCTGGGGTTTGCTGTCATCCTTCCGTTTTCCGTGGTCAAATTCGGCGGGTTGGAATTCATCCGGGCGCATGTGCCGCCTCTCCATCTGGTCTGGCACGGCGGAAATTCTGCGCAGTTCATCATCGTCTGGTTTTTCATTGCGCTGTGGACGCTGGTCGATCCCTCGTTCCACCAGCGCTGCTATGCCGCGAAATCGCCGGAGGTGGCGCAACGCGGAATCCTGTATTCGATCATTTTCTGGCTCATCTTCGATGCAATGACAGCATCTGCGGGATTGTACGCGCGTGCCGCTCTCCCAACTCTCGAACAGCCTATGATGGCATATCCCATGCTTGCGGAGGTAACGCTTCCACCCATCGCAAAGGGATTGTTTTATGTGGGCATGCTTGCCACGATTATGTCATCGCTCAACACGCTCGCGTTTGTGTCGGCAACGACGCTTGGGAGGGACATCGTTTGGAGGTTGCGCGGCGGAGAACATGGAGAGGAGGAGAATCGGTGGACCAAACGCGGTCTGATTGTTGCGGGAATTCTTTCTGTTATTCTCGCGCTTGCCATCCCTTCGGTCATTCAACTCTGGTACGTCATTGGGACTGTCATCATACCGGGTTTGCTGGTCCCGCTGGTGACCGCCTATTTTCCGCCGCTCACCGTCAGGCCGCGGGTTGCATTCGTCTCAATGCTTGCCGGATGGGCTGTTTCCACCGTGTGGTTGCTGGCAGGATGGTC
>PMNP01000065.1 GCA_003161755.1 Ignavibacteriota bacterium
TTGGGAATTCACCGCTCGAATATACTCCTGATAAGGTGAAAGGGAAGACAATTGTCTTCAGTTCCACGAACGGGGCCTTGGCACTCTCGAAGGGCCGACTCGCCCGCGAATTGGCCGTGTGCGCCTTCTTGAATATGAAGACGGCCATGGAATTTATCATTCGGCAACCGCGGGATTTTGTTATCATGTGTTCAGGCACCAACGGAGCGTTTTCCCTTGAAGACTCGGTTTGTGCCGGAATGCTGGTGAACAGCGTTGTGGAGAGCAAACGGGCCGAGGTGGAACTGGCGGATGGTGCGTTAGCAGCAGAGAAATTGTATAAGAGTCTTGGGAGGAATATTCCCAAGATGATTGGCATGGGGGAGCATGGGCGTCTTCTTGAAGGTCTGGGGTTCGGCGAAGACGTCAAATACTGCGGGATCGTCAATAGTGTCCCTGTGCTTCCCGTCCTCGATGGCAATGTGCTTACGCTCAAACATGATGCGGAACGCAATGAACCTGCGTTGCCGTTGTCCCCTGCCTGACCAGAGGGAATGATGCTCCAACCGGATCACCCCGGCAATCGTCCGGGCACAAGTACCCGCAAAACCGAACGGCGTCCCCGATCAGATCGCCGCAAAGCCATCCTTGCCATCCTCCTGTTGACGGCCGGTCTCCTTATCGCGGTTGCTCTGGCAACCTACGACATTACCGATGAATCACTCAGCATCGGCACCAAAGACCTCTGGGGCGGCCTCACTGGGAACGCAGATGCCCTGGTCAAGGCCGATCGTGTGCATAATGCCCTTGGGCTTACTGGAGCTCTGGTCTCCGATGTATTGATCAAATCCACTCTTGGCTATTCGGCTGCCGTTTTCCCGTTTCTCATGATCCTCTGGGGCTGGGCAATGTTGCGTCGCAAGGATTTTGGCCCTGTGATGCTGGTGACGAACTATGTCCTGGCAGGGGCGTTGTTGGTTTCGGCCGCATTCGGCATGAGCCGGATCGTATTCGCCGACGCGGCTCCGGGGACGGACTGGAGCGGGGTGGTCGGCGACTACGTTGCCTCCTTATTGACGCGGCTCGTTGGAAAGATCGGCGGCACGGTGATAGTCGGCGTAGCTATGCTTATTACCATTGTCATGGCGGTAGATCTCGATGTTCATCGGACCATCGAACGGCTTCATGATCTCTCGCTCCGGATGGCAGATTGGCTGAGCCGCATCCGGGACCAATGGACGGACTGGCGTGCGCGCAACGCTTCAGAGGAAGACGGCGACGCTCGGAATCGCGGAAAAACCCCCGGCGTTGTGAATGTCAATCGCCCGCCCGCCGAAGAGGATGACGATGAAGATGTTGGAAAGGCGGAAGAACCCAGATCGAAACCCGAACCGTTGATTCGCAAGATGTCGGAACCGGCACTGGATCGGCCGCACGTTTCACCTTCCGAAAAGAAACCGCTTCCGATTGCCATTGCACGCAATGATCAGCTTCAGGATGATGAAATCGCCTTGCCGGCACCTGTCGAACAGTCAGCGGGCGAAGAAATCGATTATGTCTTTCCTTCCGTGGACCTACTGGATGCCCCCCGGCCCGGGAAAGAGAATGTCGATGAGGCGGAATTAAAGGCGAATGCCGACCTCCTCCGCGATACGCTTCTGGAGTTCGACGTCGAGGTCGTTAGCGTCAGCGTAACGCCGGGGCCGGTCGTCACGCTGTACGAACTTGTTCCTGCAACTGGGGTGAAGATTAGCAGGATTGTCAGCCTTGAAAGTGATATTGCACTGAAATTGGCGGCAAAGGGGATTAGAATTATTGCGCCCATACCTGGCAAGTCGGCTGTGGGCGTTGAGATACCGAACTCGAACCGTGCGCTGGTAACGGTCCGCAGCGTGATTAACTCGAGCGCCTTCCGCGATGCAGGTGCGGCTCTCCCGCTCGCCATGGGGAAGACCATTGCCGGCGAAGTATTCGTGGACGACCTCTCCAAAATGCCCCATCTACTCATCGCGGGTTCGACGGGGTCAGGGAAGAGTGTCGGAATTAANNCTTTTGTATCGGATGCATCCCTCTGAACTGAAACTGGTACTCGTCGATCCCAAGAAGATTGAACTTGCGCAATACAAGCTCCTGAGGAACCACTTCCTTGCGCGATCGCCTGAAGTGGACGAAGAGATTGTCACCACACCTCATAATTCGGTGATGGTGTTGAAGGGCGTGGAAATAGAAATGGAACGGCGTTACGAGAAACTCGCGGCTGCCGGTGTCCGGAACATCGGGGACTATAACGGCAGGGTAAAAAGCGGCCGACTGAAGAACACCGATACGGTGACACATGCGAAGATGCCGTATCTCCTGGTAGTGANNCAGCAGCATGCACGTGCCGTGGGGATCCATCTGATTGTGGCAACACAGCGTCCATCGGTCGATGTTATCACTGGCGTGATCAAGGCCAACTTCCCTGCACGGATTGCGTATCAGGTCGCGTCAAAAACTGATTCCCGCACCATCCTCGATATGAACGGTGCTGAACAGCTCCTGGGAAATGGGGATATGCTCTACCTCGCCAGCGGAAGCCCTAAACCTGTGCGGCTGCAGAACGCGTATGTCTCGCCCGATGAAGTTGATGCTGTCGTTGGCCACATCGGCAAACAGCAGGGCTTTGCCAAACAGTTCATGCTCCCCGCTTCGGCGGAAAGAAAACTCGGAGGCGCGAATGGCGGAAACGGGGATCGCGATCCGCTGTTTGAAGACGCGGCACGACTGATTGTGACGCACCAGCAGGGCTCAGTGTCGCTGCTCCAACGCCGGTTGAAAGTGGGATATTCGAGGGCGGCCCGCCTGGTGGATGAACTTGAAGCCGCGGGAATCGTTGGCCCATTCGATGGAAGTAAGGCCCGAGAAGTGCTTGTGCAAACCGAAGACGATCTTGAGAGGATCTTGAATGTCTAACAGCACGGAACGACGCGCAGGGGGGATATTGACGCTGTTCACGGCGGCCGTCATGGCGCTTTCAGCCGGCCAGGATTCGGCCCAGGATGTCCTGGAAAACGTCAGGAAAAAGTACGATACCATTACTGATGCTGAAATCCGGTTCACCCAGAAGACGAAACTCCCTCTTGGTAAAGTCGAACAAACGTCCGCCGGAATACTGTACCTGAAAAAGGACAACAAGTATCGCATTGAGACCGACGACCAGACGATTATCACCGACGGAACCACGGTCTGGTCATTTACCCCTTCGACAAACCAGGTTCTCATTGACAAGTATAAGCAGGACGGGCGAACACTTACGCCTGAGAAGTTGCTGACCGGTTCGCCGGAAGGTTTTGTCCCATCACTGATCGGGAAGGAGCGTTTGGGCAAGATCGATGTCGTTCAGGTTAAGCTTGTGCCGACCGACGATCAATCGGTGATTGCTTCAATCCGCATCTGGGTGGATGACAAGGAGTGGATTGTCAGACAGGTAGAGGTCGTTGACGCGAATGGCAGACAATCGACGTATACAGTGCAACAGGTCCGGTTGAACAACGCACTACAGGATTCACGTTTTGTTTTTCAGATTCCCCATGGGGCGGATGTTGTCGATATGCGTTGACGAACAGAGTCTGCAACGACGGTTGAGGCGTCGCGCATGAGCCGTGCCATTCGCTACGTCCTCAGCGGCATCCTCACGATTGTCTTTCTCATCGTGGCATTCAAGGGCACAGACCCGTCGACGCTTTGGGAATCAATGCGGGAAGTCGACTATACCTGGATGGCGCTCTCATTTGGGTGCCTGATGTTCAGTCATCTGTTCCGTGCACTGCGATGGCGCTACCTTCTTGATCCGGTGAAACCAGGAATCGGCCTGCGAAATCTTTTTTCGGGCGTGATGATAGGCTATCTCTTCAACAATATCCTCCCACGGGCCGGAGAATTTGCTCGGCCGTATGCGATTGCGAGACTTGAATCCCTTCCCACTTCTGCAGCGTTTGGTACAATCGTCATTGAACGGGTAATTGATGGTGTGACGTTCCTCATTTTGCTTGCCATGCTTCCATTGCTGTATTCCGGTCCGCTCTTGGAAACATTTCCGTGGCTCATCCCGTCGGGCATCGTCGGATCGGTGGTCATTGTCTTTTCTCTTGCTGCGTTGGTCGCCCTTACGATACGGAGAGACTGGACGGATGTGTTGCTCCGGAAAGCGACCCACATACTGCCGGAGAGGTTCAATCGCAAGCTGAGCGGGGCTGCCCATGCATTTCTCGACGGATTCCTTTTCCTTACCCGGCCGGCACATTTCCTGACAATAGGTATCCTCAGCTTCCTGGTCTGGTTCCTCTATGCCGTGATGACGTACTTCTCCATCATAGCCTTTCATCTTGAATCCGTGCTCAATTTTCTTGCGGCGACAGTCGTGCTGACGATATCCAGTGTCGGGATAGCACTCCCAACTCCCGGAGGCATTGGAAGCTATCACGTGCTCACCGTCCAGTCGCTGGTGAAGCTGTTCGGCGTCGACCCCTCCGTTGCGCTTGGTTTTGCGGCTGTCACGCATGCGGTAAGCTTCATCGGAGTATCGATCGTCGGGCTCTATTTCGCCTGGCATGATAATGTCCGAATGACCGAGACAGTGGGAAGAAAGGCGGACGAATAATGAAACCGCGAACCATGGTGCTCGCATTCCTGTCGGTTCTTCTTCCTGCGTTGGCTCTCGGCCAGGAAGGCACAGAACTTGCGCTTCCTCCTTCTCAAGACCGTATCGAAGTCACGGGAGGGATGGGGGTGGACTATGTCCGGGCCAGCGATCTCGTGAATCTGCTCAATAGTACCGACGGACTCATGGCGCGCGTACCAGACTTCAAATCGGCGGTGGAGTTCTTTGGATTTGTGGATGTCCCTGTCACGGAACGATGGATGGTCAAGATTGAATACGCATACCTCCTCACATCGTATACCGTCGCAACGACCGTTGGGTCTGGGGTCGCTGAACAAACGATTACTGCCTTCCTGCCCTCGATCATCATACAATATGTCCTGGTCGGCGCACCGCTGTATAATCTCAAAGTAGGCGCCGGAGGAGGCTTCCACTTCGGATCTGTTGCCCGAAAAGTGTATTTTGAGGATGAGAGCTATTCCGGGAAGGGACCGGGGTTCATTCTCGAACTGGAAGGAAATACCGCGGTCAGTGAACATTTGTTTGCGAGTCTGGGCGTCAGCCTGCGCTGGGAGTGGATTGGAGCGTTGACAAGCTCCGAGGGAACGACCCCGGGAGGAATCCCTGGGATATCAATGCACATGTTTGGGCCCGGTGCACGGATCGGTGTGGGATACTTGTTTTGAACACAGTTGGCGATCAAAGTCGTGAATGTTGTGAATTAAAGAGTGGAGGAAGAGTATGACACGAAGACGGTATTATATGTGGATGACATGCGTTGTGATGACGATCCTTGTTCTTTATCCCACCGTAGGACAGGAGAAGCAGGCTAAAGCGCCGCAGAAATCTTCTAAAGTGGAATTGAAACCTGGTGCCAACGTCTCTCCCTGGGGAACAATCGAAATAGAATTGTTTGAAAACGACGCACCCAAAACAGCAGAGAATTTTGTCAAGCTTGCCGAACGGAAATACTTCGACGGAGTGATCTTTCATCGCGTGTCGAAAGAATTTGTCATTCAGGGTGGAGATCCAACGGGAACGGGAAGAGGCGGAAAGACCGCATCGGGAAAGCAGCTTGACGACGAACTTAACCCGGCCGCGGCATCGTACAAGGACGGATACAAGAGGGGGACGGTTGCGATGGCAAACAAAGGTCCAAACACGAACACGAGCCAATTCTTTATTGTGCTCAAGGATCTCCCTGCCTTGCCGAAGGCGTACACGATATTTGGAAAAGTCGTCAAAGGGATGGAAGTGGTGGATCGTATTAGCGGCGTGGACATCACTCCAGGGATGGGCCAGACCGACGGACGGCCAGTGAAGGACATTGTCATGAAAACGGTGACTATTGCGAAGAATCCCGGTGGAAACCCCCACGCAAAGATTGAGGTGCTGCAGCGTGAACCTTCAGCGCCAAAAGAAAAGACAAAGTAACCAATGAGCGCTCGCTCTGCATTGTCGGGTGGCGACCAGTTCACCATGCCCGAAGCGGAATCCCTCNNTGGGGCGGAAGACCTCCTTGTTGACGAGACTGTGCAAGGACTCGTCGAGGTTGCCGTGCCGGCAGAAAGTCGGGGATTCAACCTGGATGTGCTCCAAGGCGCGGATGCAGATGTTCGTGATGTCATCGCCCGCGCTTCGGCCTTCCCCATGATGGGCGATCGCCGGGCAGTGATTGTTCGTGACGTCGATCGCTTCGGGCCCAAGGAACTGGATCTCCTCGCCATGTACGTGAGTCAGCCTTCTCCGTCGACGCTTCTCGTCCTAACGGNNAAGTCGGGTAACGCGGTGGAATGCAAACAATACACAGAATCCCAGCTCCCCGGCTGGATCACTCGCAGGGCGAAATTGAAAGGATGCGCAATCGAGCAGGATGCATGCCGTCTACTTTCATCCTTGGTGGGACGGCCGATGCGGGAGCTTGATCATGAGCTCGATAAGCTGATTTCGTTTGCGGGCGAAAGAAACGTTGTCACTGTTGAAGACGTGTCTGTAGTTGTAGGAGTGACGCGTCAATACAACATCTTTGAGTTCCAGCGCTCGATTGGTTCGGGGGAAACACGCAAGGCAATCGAAATCCTGAATCATTTGCTGGAAGCGGGAAATGGAGCACCCTACATCGNNCACTCTTTGGAAAATGCATGCCCTGCGCCGCAAAGGTTTTTCCGCTGACCAGATTGCTGCGGAATTGAAGCGAGAGCGTTGGGCTCTTGCGGAGTATTTTACAGCATTGGAGCATTATTCAGTTTTCCAGGTCGAGAGGTCCCTCGGACTTCTGTTGGCTGTGGATGAGAGAAGCAAATCAGGCGGAGACGCCCCTTCGCTGCTCCATACCATGCTGGTCGAAGTCATGGAATACAAGGATCCTATTTCCGTTGGTTAGGGGAATTTGGCGATTTCAGAGCAAATTGGTGGATTTTTGAACGCTCTAACCCAGACTCGTTCGCACACAAAGCGAGGGCGTTGTTTCGGCCTCCAATGGAAATTATTGCGGGTGCGAATGATCTCTTCTCACTTGATTTATGTTTCGGCGTGAGCTAAATTACGCCCATTACTTTGCTCACCGCCCTTCGCCTTGAGGCTTTCTTGAAGGAGGGGGGCATTCCCTGTTGTTTGGATTTCACTGCTGTATTTGCAAAAGGAGGATTCTCCCTTATGCCGCGACTCAATCTTCGAGACGAAGACCCCGAAAACCAGCCGGATCCAATGGACGATGAGGGAGGCGATGGACCACCACCAATGCCGCACGAGTACCACGATGGTGGTGGACATAAGAAGACCTGGTTGATTCTCGTATTGATAGTGGTTCTTGCAGGTGGGGCGATTGTGGCTCTGAATCAAATGAGAATCATTCATCTTTGGGGAAAGAAGCTCCCTCGCGTCGTAGAGTCTGTTTCTGAACCATCGGTCCCTCTCGACACGACATTGGCAGGCAGATCAAAGGAATTACCTGCATCGACATCAACACCTATGCCGCCTGATCTTTCCGGGAAGAAGGGAGCGGGGAAGAAGGGATCTGGTCAGAGTCAGTTGGCCGGGAAGAAAGTGACCGCCCCGCAATCAATGAGTGCAGCAGCAGCGAAGGAACCTGCTTTCTCCCAGCAGTCAGCTTCTCCGTCGCATATGGCCACGCCTCCCATGGGCGGGGAATATGCGGTTCAGGTTTCCTCCTGGCCTAGCAGAGAAGCAGCCGACCATGCGGCCTCGAAGGTCACCGAAAAGNNAAGGGCTTTAGTGCGTACGTTGTTCAAGCTGATGTCAAAGGGCAGACATGGTACAGGGTTCGCGTAGGCGGCTATGGTTCCTCGGACGAGGCTGCAAAGTCTGCAGAGGATTTGCAGCAGAAAGGGTATAGCGGAGTGTTCGTGGTGAAGGAGGAGAAATAAGCCCGCGGTAGATTGATAACAGAGAACAATTGTTCAGAAGAAAGGCCCGGATCAATCCCGGGCCTTTTTTGTGCCGATTTTATAGCGTAGCCCGAACACTTCTCAACGATATTACTGTCCGGGATTCCGTGTCTCACTGTTGCTTTTCCTGAAGAACAGATAATAGCAACCCGCTTCCATCACTGTCAGGAGTGCCAGCGAAGCCGAATCTNNAGGACAGCCAGAATTCCTTCTTTCAGTCCTTCATCCTGATACCATTTCGTGAATGCCGCCGCCATTCCCACGGTGTGAAGGAAGAACACAAACAGTGGGACCATGGTCAGTGGACTCCTTTTGTCTTCAGCGCAGCCTGAATCGTCATGAGCAGAATCTTGATGTCGAATGTCAATGACCAGTTCTCAATGTAATAGAGATCGTATTTGACCCTCTCCTCGATTGAGGTATTGCCGCGCAATCCATTCACCTGCGCCCAACCCGTGACGCCGGTCTTCACACGGT